>CAZLYG010000106.1:0-7634 GCA_964563075.1 uncultured Steroidobacteraceae bacterium
CCGCCATCGTCCAGGCCATTGCGGCAGTCGCGAAGAGCCTGGGGCTGGATCTCGTGGCGGAGGGGATCGAATCCGCGGAGCAGCTCGAATGCCTGCGCAAGCTGGATTGCCGGTGCGGGCAGGGTTTCTACTTCAGCCCACCGGTGGATGCCGACACCTGCCGGGACATACTCACCCAGGGGATCACCGATGGCCGCACGCAAATCGCGGAACAGAGTCTCGCGCACGATGGCCGAGGAGGCCGTCCGCACCTTGCTGAAGTGGGCGGGCGATGACCCTGCGCGCGAAGGACTGCTCGACACTCCCAAGCGAGTGGTCAATGCCTACCGCGACTGGTTCTCCGGATACGAGATCGATCCGGCGGACTACCTGCGCCGCACCTTCGAGGAGGTGGGTGGTTACGATGAAATGGTGGTACTGCGGGATATCGCCTTCGAGTCCCATTGCGAGCACCATATGGCGCCGATCATCGGCCGGGTACACGTCGGTTACCTGCCGACGAACAAGGTCGTCGGCATCAGCAAGCTCGCCCGTGTGGTCGACGGCTATGCGCGGAGGTTTCAGGTGCAGGAGAAGCTGACCGCCCAGATCGCGGGATGCATTACGGACGTGCTGAAGCCGCGCGGCGTCGGAGTCGTCATCGATGCGGTCCATCAGTGCATGACGACCCGCGGTGTACACAAGCGCGGCGTGTCCATGATCACCAGCCGCATGACCGGGACTTTCCGCGAAGACGCCCGCACGCGTGCGGAGTTCCTGCAGTTCATCGATATGCGCGCGGGCAAGGAAGTGTAGAAATCGGTGAGTTGCCGAACGTCACGCGGGCGCTCGAGACGTTCGTGATGCGCCCACCCGTCGTCAGAGGACTCGACATTCCGAAGCGGACGTGATCGGAGCCCGTGCGTGTGAGCTCATAGAGTCGATTGAGCCGCTCGACGCAATGCTCCCACGTAAAGAGCTGACGCACCCGTTCGCGCCCCGCCGCTCCCATCCGGGAGCGCAACGCAGGATTGGCCAGCAGCGTGGCGATAGCTGCGCTCAGCCCGTCGGCATCGCCGCGGTCGACCAGAAATCCGGTCTCACCGTGCACGACGATCTCGGGCAGAGCGCCGCCGCGCGTGGCCACCACGGGCAAACCCGCCGCCATCGCCTCGATCACGGGAATGCCGAACGGCTCGTGCCACAAAGACGGAAATACAAAGATGCCGGCCTGTGCGTAGTGCGCACCGATGTCAGCATTGAGCACGCGTCCGTGCAGGGTCGTACGGCCGCCGAGTTCTGCGACTTGCTGGCGCAAGTGGTCCTGGTACGCTGCAGGTCGACCGTAGAACGTCTGCAGCCCCTTGAACAGCGGGTCGCGGGAGAAGGGGTCGACGAACTCCTTCGGCGCTACATCCAACGGTCCGACGAGATGCAGCTCCGGGGGAAAATGCCGCGCCGGCAGGCGCCGCGCCGCCTCCAGCAGCACGTGCACTCCCTTTTCCGGGCACAGTCGTCCGACGAACAGCACCGATTGCGAGCTGCCGGGATCGGAGCGGATCTCCAGGAATCGCTGGTCAACGCCGTTGTAGAGCGTGTGACAGCGCGCAGCCACCGCCGGATAGCGCCGCGAGATCGCATTGATGAGGAAATCGCTGCAACCCAGGATGAGCGACGCCTGCTCCAGCCGCGGGCCGACCACGGCCGGATCGAAGTCGGCAAGCGAATGATCGTGCATGTGCAGCACGACGTGCGCCTTCGGATTGAAGGCGCGCATGACCGGAATGAAGCTGGTCACGCTATGGATGTGGATGATCTGGCTCTGCCGCGCGCGGATATCGAGCGCCACGCGGCGTGCATAGTGGGCGTAGTAGAGCGAGCTCAGCCGGAACGGACGCTCCGGCTTGAGCACGCGCTTGTCGAGAATCTTCAACAGGTTGATGGCAGAGTCCCAGCCTTCCGACATGCGCCGGTGGGTGACGCCCTCGTGGCGCTCGACTTCGCGCTGGTGCCGGCCGCACTTCGAGTAGGTGACGACGCCATGCGTGCGTGCAAGGCGTCGTCCGATCTCGTAGTTGACTATCGCCAGCGCGTCGAAGATCTCCGCGTGGGGCACGGAGATGACGGAATGCGGATAGACCTGCGCGATGTTCATGGCCTGCCTGTCAATCCCGGATGCCGGGAAGCTCCGGCGAGATGGAGACCACGAAGGGTGCCGCGCCCGCCGCGATGGGCGTGCCGGTAATGGGCGTGAGGGTTCCCGACGTCGGATCGATGGTCCAGCCGGACACCGTGTTGGTACCGTTGTTGGCCGTGTAGGCAAACTGGCCGCTCGGGTCGATGTTGATGAACAGCGGTTTGCTGCCTGTAGTGCCGCCGCTCAAGAACGGATTACCCGGTACGGGTGTCAGATTGCCAGTCGTCGGATCGATGGCGTAGCCCCACACGTCATCGCCATAGGAGCTCGAGGCGTACGCGTACTTGCCGGTGGGATCGATGACGACGAGTTGCGGGCCGGCGCCGGCCTGCACGGCAGGGCCCACTGATGTGAGCGTGCCGTCCGTCGAATTGATGGAGAACACCGAAATGGTGCCCGACCCACGGTTGGGTACATAGAGATGAGTTCCGGAGGCATCAATGGTGAGATCCGCCGGGCCGTTCTCGACTGGAACCGGGCCACTGCCGACAGCGGTCAGGGCACCGGTGCTGTCCACGGAGTAGACCGAGATGCTGCCCGCGTTACCGCCGTTGGTGTTGGAGACGTAGGCGAACATCCCATCCGGGCGGAAGCTGATCCACGTCGGATTGGGGCCGGTGGGGAATGCAGCGGTGCCGATCGGGCTGAGCGAGCCCGAAGTGGGATCGATCGAATACCCCGAGATGGAATTGCCCGTCTGGTTCATGACGTAGAGGAATTTGCCGTTCGGGCTGAAGGCGGGAATGGCGCCCGCACCCGCGCCTGCCGCGAAGGAAGTGCCGATCTGCGTCAGGTCCCCGGTCGTCTGATTGATGGCGAAGCCGACGACGAGGTTGTCGTTCAGGCTCGCGAGATACAGGAACTTGCTCGTCGGGTCCACGGCAATGTCGGGAAACGGGTGACCGGTGAGGAACGCCGGGTTGGCGAAGGGACTGTGCGGCGTCGCTGTGAGTGCGCCGGTCGTGCGGTTGATGGAGAAAGCATAGATCTGCTTGCCCTGGTCGGTGGCGGAGAATGCCCATTTGCCGTCAGGCGAGAGCGACACGGCCGCCGGCGCACTGCCGACCGTCACGGCACTGCCGATCGAGGTCAGTTGTCCGTTGGCCGGGTTGATGGCATAGCCGCTGATCGAGCTGCCGCTGTTATTGGCGGTGTAGGCGAACTGGCCGGTGGTGAGGCAGTTGACCGCGACAGTCGTTACATTCGCGCTTGCGGTGCCCGTTCCGGCGCTGATCAGGCAACGCTGTGCCGGACCTGCCGGCTGCGTCGCGACAGTGACCGCATAGGCTCCCCCGGACGCAACAGGCGTGGCGAACGTGAATGCTCCGTTCGCAGACACGGTGAGGTTGTCGCCGCCATTATCCTGCAGGACCAACCCCGTGCCAGAGAGCCCCGCTACCGTTCCTCCGACGGTGAACGTCGTTGCGGCCGCCGTGGTGCAGGTAACGGCGACACTCGTTACGTTCGCGGTCGCAGTGCCACTGCCGCTGGCAACCGTGCATGTCTGCGCTGGGCTCGAAGGCTGAGTCATCACGGTAACGGCATAAGCACCCGTCACGGCCGTCGCGAACGTGAACGGTCCGTTGCCGGAGACGGTGAGGTTGTCGCCGCCATTGTCCTGCAGGACCAGTCCGGTGCCAGAGAGGCCTGATACCGTTCCACCGATCGTGAACGTCGTTGCGGCCGGCGTGGTGCAGGTAACGGCGACACTCGTTACGTTCGCGGTCGCAGTCCCACTGCCGCTGGTGACCGTACAGGTCTGCGTCGGGCTCGACGGCTGTGTCAGCACAGTGACTGCGTATGCACCGCCTGATGAGACGGAAGTCTTGAATGTAAACGCGCCATTCCCTGAAACGGCGAGATTGTCGCCGCCGTTGTCCTGCAGAACCAACCCCGTGCCTGACAGACCGGAGACGGTTCCCCCGATCGTGTAAGTCGCCGGCGGGGGTGGCGGCGCCGAGTCGTTCGATGTGGAGGTGCCGCCACCGCCCCCACCGCCGCAAGCGGCTAACGCAAGCGCGCAGAGCGAGGCCGCTGCGATCCGGAAACGGTTACGAAAGGTAAGGGCGGCGCGCGGCGCACGCGCTGTGGTCGAAAGCAGACGCTCCCGCTGCGCAACTCTTACAACCGCAGGCTGAAAATTAGAGCCTGGAGCGTTGAACCCGCCAGGCCTCGAATGCATTCCTACTAAGTTCGAGGTGCGCGCTGTCGCCCGACAGGCGCGCACCAGCGCCCGAATTCCCGTGCGGAACAATTTCATGGTTAATCTCGCAGTGAGAGAGTTTGTTTTCCCCACACTCATGCATGAGGTCCGAGTGATATCGAACGTCGCCTCCCTGGGGGGGCTTTGCGTTGAGCGGAGCAGGAAGCGTGCCGACCTCGGGCTGCAGCGCGGACGGGCGGCTGCAGGCGAGCGCTGTCTTGGGCGCAGCCGGAGGCTTCCGCCGTGAAAATCGCCATCCTCAATCAGCCCCAGGACCCGGTGGTGGGTGGCGAAGAGCAGCGCGGGTCAGTGGCGATCGTGAACTGGGAGCTCGCCCGACGGCTGGCGGATCGGCATGAGGTCACTGTGTATGCGCCCGGCACTGGCGGCCAGGCGCCCGCAGAGCAGTGGCGTGGGATCGGTATTCGGCGTACGCGCTTTTCGGCCAAGTACCTGCACAAAGCCCTGCAACTGACGGCCGGACGATTCAGGGGCAGGTACCCGTACGCCTTTTCTCCGCTCTATCATCGGGAGTACTACCTGCAGGTGGCGCGCGATCTGCGCCAACATCCCGTTGACGTCGTGCACATTCCGGTGCAAGTACAGCTGGGTGGCCTCTTCAAGCGCGTCGTACCGCGAGCCACGATTGCTTTGCACGTGCATCAAGACGAACTCGCACACGTTGACCGCGATTTCCTCCGCGAACATCTGGCGAGCTTCGATTCCGTGGTTACCGTGTCTGACTTCGTGACCCTGAGGGCACGTGAGCGCTTCCCGGAGTTTGCCGCACGCGTGCAGACGATCGGCAATGGCGTCGACGTCACTAGGTTCCATCCGTCGCTTCGTGAGGAGGGTGTGCGTCCGCGCCGGCTTCTGTTCGTCGGACGTATTTCGCCCGATAAGGGAGTGCATCTGCTGGTGCAGGCATTCAACACGCTTGCGCGCGAGCGGCCCGACCTCGAGCTGACACTCGTGGGGAAGGCAGGGATGATGCCCTTTGACATCCTGAGTGTGCTGTTGAAAGACGATCCCGCCCTGGACAGTCTGTGCGGGTTTTATGGTCGCTCGGCAGTGGGTTGGTTGAGGAAGGAAGTTCTCGGACAACGCAACAGCTATCTCGCCCACCTGCGCTCGCTCTTATCGAGTGAAGTGGCGCCTCGCGTGCACTTCAGGGGGACCGTTTCGCTGTCGGAGCTCACGCAGCTTTACCGTGAGGCTGATCTCCTGGTGCTTCCCTCCATATGGCAGGAATCCTACGGGCTGCCGATCGCGGAGGCGATGGCGAGCGGTGTGCCCGTGGTCGCCAGCCGCTGCGGCGGGGTTCCCGAGCTCGTGGAGGAGGGCGTGACCGGCCGGTTGGTTTCGCGCCTCGATCAGGACGCACTGGTGCGGGCCGTGCGCGAGATGCTGCAGGACCCGCCTCGTTTGCGCGCGATGGGTCAGGCGGCGCGGTTGCGTGCCGAAAGGTTGTTGACCTGGGAGCGAAGCGCACAGCGACTCGAGCGCGCCTACGCGGCGGCCGGATCGGAGTCCGCCATGGCGCCCGCGAGCGCGCTGTAACGCGACCGCCTCAGGTCGCGCCCTTGCGTTCGACCTTCTTGAAATCTGCCGGTACGTCGAACGCATTCGCCGGAATGGGCGCCGTCGATATCGAGAGCAGCTCCGAGCTGATGGTCATCAGGGGTATGGTTCCAGAGGGTCCGGTCGCCACCGGTGTGGCGGGAGCGGCGGCCGCGTCCGCCGGCGAGCTCTGAGCGCCCTGATCGCCAGCTGCGGCCTGGGAATCGTCCTTCTTCTTGCGGTGGAACAGGGAGCCGAGCTTCGCCCCCACCTGGTTGGCCAGCTCCGCGGGGGACGTGGGGGACGCCGAGCTGCCTCCCGAGGAGGAGGAGCTATCGGTGCCACTGCTGTGGGTGTCGCCCGCTTGCTGCCTGGCGGACTGCGCCTGCTTGCACTGGTCGCCGCCGATCGCCAGTGAGAAGCTCGAGCGGACGGGGTAGCCCTTCACGTCCTTCATCTTGGTGACGATGTCTTCCCAGACGCCTTTGTACTGGCTGAACATCGCCTTGGCTCGATCGCTGGCGTCTTGAGTGAGGGTGGCGCTATCCAGACCGAGCTTCTGCGCGTAGGCCTTATGGTACTTCGCGACTTCGTCGCTGGTGGCGAAGGAGGGAGCGAGCCATTCATCGACCGAGAGCGCGATCTCGCAGATGGAGCCGCTCTCCTTGTCCTTGCAGGGCTGCTCGGCCGTGATGAGCACTTCGTCGGCCTGGTAACCGGCGACGGTCGTCCGGGCACCCGTCTTCCTGACGTCCGACTTCGGCGGCAGCCAGTCGCACCTGGATTGATCGATGGCCGAAGGTTGCGTCCGCTGCTCGCCGGCATCACCGCGGCCTCCCTGCAGCGCCTTCTGCATGTTGTTGCGCAGATCCTCGAACGACTGCTCGGAGTATTCCTTGCGGTTCATGTTGAGCCGGTACAGCTTGTCGCTGTCGAGCAGTACGATCTCCGCCGTTGGCCCGGCGGCGCCACGCGCCAGGAAGCGCACGAGCTTCGATTGCATGACCACATCCGAGTCGGTGCGGGAACGGTTGCCGGAAATCGCCAGCCGTGTCGTGCCGGACATGTCCGCGAAGGACATCACCCCCAGGCCCTGGATGGAGATCTTCTGCTCCGTCGTGACGTCTGCCGAGGCGACACCTGTCGCCAGAGCGAACAACGCCGCCAAGGCACAGCCGTAGATGGGATTGCTCATGGCACCACCCCCGCTTCTTGTATGTTTGGCGGATGCTATCAAGTGGCGGCTGCGGCGGCCACCGGCGGAACGGCGCCGTGACAGGCCGCGGCGGTGATGTCAGGTGGCGGCTATCGCGGCCACCCGCGGAATGCCGCCGCCTCCGGTGGAGGCCTGATGTCGGGTGGCGGCGGCGATGTCAGGCCGTGAGCGCAGCTTCCGAGCGCGCGGAGCGCTTGCGATCGGTCTCTTTCAGGAAGCGCTTGCGGATGCGGATCGACAGGGGTGTTACTTCCACGAGCTCGTCCTCGGCGATGAACTCCACCGCATACTCCAGCGTGAGCGGGATCGGCGGAGTCAACAGGATCGCATCGTCCTTGCCCGCGGCGCGAATGTTGGTGAGCTTTTTCGTCTTGATCGGGTTCACGACGAGGTCGTTGTCGCGGCTGTGGATGCCGATGATCATTCCCTCGTAGAGCTTCTCGCCGGGGCTGACGAACATGCGCCCGCGCTCCTGCAGG
>CAZLYG010000106.1:7644-12778 GCA_964563075.1 uncultured Steroidobacteraceae bacterium
CCCTTGACCGCCGCATAGCCGTCGAAGATATGGCTGATCAGGCCGGTGCCGCGCGTCAGGGTCATGAACTCTCCCTGGAACCCGATGAGCCCGCGGGCCGGGACGCGATACTCGAGGCGCGCGCGGCCGTTGCCGTCGATCGCCATGTCCGTGAGCTCGGCGCGACGGGTGCCGAGAGCTTCCATGACCGCTCCCTGGTGGTCCACATCGATATCGACGGTCAGGGCCTCAAAGGGCTCGTGTACCTCGCCAGCGACGACCTTCGTCAACACCTGCGGGCGTGACACCGCGAGCTCGTACCCCTCGCGGCGCATGTTCTCGATCAGGATCGTCAAGTGCAGCTCGCCGCGCCCGGAGACACGCATGACGTCCGGCTCATCCGTGTCCTCGACGCGCAGCGCCACGTTGCTCTGCAGCTCACGGTACAGGCGCTCGCGCAACTGGCGGCTGGTGACGAACTTGCCTTCGCGGCCGGCGTACGGCGAGGTGTTGACTTGAAAGTTCATCGCCAGCGTCGGCTCATCGACACGGATGGGAGGCAGTCCCGCCGGCGCCAGCGGGTCGCATACCGTCAGGCCGATATTCACATCCTCGATGCCGGTGATCGCAACGATATCGCCTGCGAAGGCTTCCTCCACGGCCGTGCGCTCCAGGCCTGTGAAGGTGAGTACCTGGCCGATCCTGGCGGTACCGCGATCTTCGTCTCCGAAGCGCAGCGCCACGGTCTGTCCGGGAGTCACGGAGCCACGGCGGATGCGGCCGATGCCGATCCGCCCGACATACGAGTTGTAGTCGAGCGTGGAGATCTGCAGCTGCAATGGCTTGTCGGACTCGGTCGCCGGCGGGGGCACGTGCTTGAGAACCGCCTCGAACAGGGAAGCCATGTCAGGGCGGCGCTCGGTGTAGTCGGTGCTTGCCCAACCCTGCAGGGCGGAGGCGTAGACCACGGGGAAATCCAACTGCTCGTCGCTGGCGCCGAGCTTGTCGAACAGCTCGAACGTCTGATCGATGACCCAACCGGGGCGCGCGCCGGGCCGGTCGATCGTGTTCACCACGACGATGGCCTTGAGCCCGAGGGACAAAGCCGTGCGCGTGACGAAACGCGTCTGCGGCATCGGACCTTCGACAGCGTCCACCAGCAGCAGCACGCCGTCGACCATCGAGAGCACTCGCTCCACTTCGCCGCCGAAGTCGGCGTGTCCGGGAGTGTCGACGATGTTGATCCGCGTGCCGCCGTACTCGATCGCGCAGTTCTTGGCGAGGATGGTGATGCCGCGCTCGCGCTCGATGTCGTTCGAGTCCATGATCCGCTCGCCAAGCTTTTCGTGCGCGGCGAAAGTGCCCGATTGCTTCAACAGGCAATCTACGAGCGTGGTCTTGCCGTGGTCGACGTGGGCGATGATGGCGATGTTACGGATCGGGCGGTTCATGGCTTGGGGGCGCCCTGCGGGGCGCCTACTGGAGGTCAGCAAAAAAGGGTGCGAAGGGTAGCAGATTCACCGCGCCGCTGCCGGACTTTGCGCACCCTATAAGCCCTTGATTTCAATGAGATGACTGGGCCCGATCACCCTCTGGGGCGCGGCTGAGCTTCGTCACGTGCGCCGCCGAAGCGCAGGTGTGCCGTGGCAATTCTCACTTCGAGCAGAAAGGCGCCGAACGCGCCGATGAGACACAGCATTGCACCGGAGAAGAGAATTGCAATGGACGCGGCAAGCCCGGCGTCGAAAAACGCGTTGGCGAACAGCGAAATGACCACCAGGGCCACCAGCAGCGCGGAGAACGCGGACATCATGATCGCCGCGTTGATGTAGCGCGAGCGGCGCGCAAGGACGGCAAGATCGTGGTGCAGGGTGGCGGCCGCACCGGGGCGGTTCTCGATCCGGTCCTCCAGCGCCCGTGCCCGATCGACGATGCGTGACAGACGGTTCGTGAGCACGCCCAGGGTTGCGGCTACCCCCGAGAGCAAAAAAACGGGGGCCACGGCCGACTGAATCAGACGAGCGATATCCATGAGGCCGCTATGATGCCAGCGATATGCGCAGAAAGGATATGACCGGGGCCGGGAGCAGGCGCCAGAGGGCGGTGCGCGTGAGGGGTCGGACGGCGGTGCCCCTGTCCGAACGGGCGCTCATCGAGACCTGTCATCAGCGCTGTGTCGAGTTGTTGAAACGCAATCTGTCGCCCGCCGGGATTCTGGCCGCGACCCCGAGCGCACAGGCCCGGCGACGGGGCTACACATCGATCTTCGGGCGCGATGCCGCCATTTGTGCGATCGGCATGGCGCTGTCGGACGATCGGCTGCTCGAGCGGGAAGCCGCGACGGGACTGGATACACTGGCGCAACATCAGGCACTCAATGGACAGATCCCGAAGTTCGTCGACGTACGCGCCCGAGAGGCCGATTTCTGGTATCTCGGTTGCATCGACGCGACGCTGTGGTGGCTCATTGCGATCGCTTTCCTGGACGCCCAGGCAGATGGCAAGGCACGGCCGTCCGGTCCCGCCCTGAGCAAGCGACACGCGCGCCGCATCGCACTGGCTCTGCAGTGGCTGCAGGCGCAAGAGCATCAGCGCTTCTTTCTGCTGCAGCAGAACGAGGCGAGCGACTGGGCCGACATCATGCCGCGCTCCGGCTTCGTGCTGTACACGAATGCGCTCTGGTACTGCGTCAAGCGACTGTACGGAATTGCGCACGCCGGGCAGACGCGCAGCAACTTCAACGCGCTGTTCCACCCTTTTTCGGCGAAGCTGGCGGAGTATCGGCGTGCGCGGCTACTCAACGACTATGTTCTGCGCCGAGCCCGAAACCGCGCGCTGTACCTGAGCTTCGTAAACTTCTCGTTCTTCGGAGAGGAGGGTGATGTATTTGGGAATGTGCTTGCGATGTTGCTGGGCCTCGCCGATGCGCGCGGCCGCAGCCGCACCTTGAGATCGTTGGCAGAGCAGTCGGTCAACGATCCTTACCCGGTGCGCGTAGTCACGCACCCCATCACGAAAAGAAGCCTGCTGTGGCGTCCGTACATGGCGCGGCATCGCCAGAACTATGCCTGGCAGTATCACAATGGAGGCATCTGGCCCATGGTCGGCGGATTCTGGATTGCAGCGCTCGCCGAATGTGGCAACCACGAGCAAGCGCGTGCCGAGCTGCTGAAGCTGGCGCGCGCTTGCGCTGTCGGGAACTGGGCGTTCGCCGAATGGCTGCACGGCCGGACCCTCGCGCCGCGAGGCATGCCGGGCCAGTCGTGGAATGCCGCGGGCTTCCTGATCGCTCAAAACGCAGTGTTACGGCGCGCGAATCCGCTGCATCTTGCAGCTCCCTGACACCCGCATCCGGCGTCACATTAGCGTCATCGCACGCGGGTATGAGTAGTGCCAGGGAACAACTGTGCGCAGGGACGCGCATCACCGACCGCGGATGGTCGGCACGCCGGCGAAAACCACGCTTTTCGCCGGCCGCTTGAGCTCGCTGAGGGCCTCAACTCCGCGAAAATCGACGTGGCGATTTTCGCCTATGAACCAAGTCCGCGATGATTTCGCGGGCGGCGTTGTGTCCTGGCGCACCTGTCACTCCGCCTCCAGGGTGCGTGCCGGAACCACACATGTACAGGCCGGGGAGCGGGCCGCGGTAGTTGCCATACCCCAGCATGGGTCGGGCGGAAAACATCTGGTCGAGCTGCAGCGCGCCGTGAAAGATGTCTCCGCCGGTCAGTCCGAACGTCCGCTCCAGATCGAGCGGACTCATGATCTGACGGCCGAGCACCGCAGCTGCAAAGTTGGGAGCATAGGAGGTTACGGTGTCGATCATCAGATCGGCGACGGCCTCCCGATGCCGATCCCAGGACTCACCGTTGGGCAGCTGCGGAGCCACGTGCTGACAGAAGAGACTGGCGACGTGTTTGCCTGGCGGCGCGAGGCTGTCATCGAGGGTCGAAGGGATGAGCATCTCGACGATCGGCTTGCGTGACCACCCGTGCGTGCGGGCATCGAAGTAAGCCTGTTCCATGTAGCCAAGTGTCGGTGCAAGGATGATGCCCGCTGTGTGATGGGGCGCGCGTGCCTTGCCCGGCAGGCAGCGGAAGTCCGGCAGCTCGCCGAGCGCGACGTTCATGCGGAACGTGCCGGATGCGCAGCGCCAGTGGCTCATCCGCTCGCGAAATTCCTCCGGAAGTGCATCCGCCGCTATGAGATTCAGATAGAGCAGTCGCGGATTGAGATTCGAGATCACCGCCGCGGCGCGATACGTCCTGCCCGACTCGGTGATGGCGCCCACCGCACGGCCGTTCTCGATGAGGACCTCCCGCACAGGACTACCAACGTGTATCTCCACGCCGCGCGCGGCGGCACATCTGGCCATCGCTTGGGTGATCGCGCCCATTCCCCCTGCGGCATGTCCCCACACGCCTTTCTTGCCGTTCACTTCGCCAAATGCATGGTGCAGCAGCACGTACGCAGACCCGGGAGTGTAGGGGCTTGCGTAGTTGCCGACGATGCCATCGAATCCATACAGCGCTTTGATCGGGTCGCTTTCGAACCAACGTTCGAGGTATTCGCCCGCGGACAGGGTGAACAGGCTCAGCAATTCCCTGCGCGCGGGCATGTCGAGCTTACTCAGCCGCCGCGCGGTCCCCAGCGCATGCAGCAATTGTGGAAGCGCGGCCCGCCACGACCCGGACACCACGTTGGGAGGCGTCTCGAGCACGAGCTCACGCAGCAGGTCGGCAATGACGTCGAGGCGCCGGCCATACTCATCCAGGCGCTCGGCATCCGATCGCGAGAACTTCGCAACTTCCGCAGGTGTTCTGCCCGTGCCGGCGGCCAGGTAGCGGCCATCCTCCGTGGGCAGGAAATTCGCCATCTCGCGCTCGAGAATGCGCAGGCCGTGCGCAGGCAGATCGAGGTCGCGGATGACCCGGGGATTCAGGAGGGAGACCGTATAAGAGGCAACCGAGTTGCGGAATCCGGGATGAAACTCTTCGGTTACGGCAGCGCCGCCGACGATGTCGCGCCGCTCGAGCATGGTGACCTTCAGGCCGGCGGCTGCGAGGTAGCATGCGCAAACCAGGCCATTGTGGCCAGCGCCGATGATCAGAGCGTCGGTCATGCGTGCGAGCTCGTCCTGGATAGTCGAGCGCAT
>CAZLYG010000107.1:0-8994 GCA_964563075.1 uncultured Steroidobacteraceae bacterium
CTCGTGCCCCTTAGTTTACGTCCTATCGGAGCGGCAACTACGTTGACACGAGGGGGGGTCTCGCCGGTGTCCCGACGTAGCCCCAAGAGCGTCTGCGCACAGTGGGCCGCCAGCACGGCGGCGTCGTTCCTGGTACGAGGGGTGGATCTGCGGCGCGGTTGGCTCATGGGAATGACTTAGCAATAGTGCGAAGCCGCTAAGTTAGCAACTTTGCGAAGTGATCGTCAACGGATCAAAGCCGACCCCGCCCCGCAGCCCAGCCCACCCCCTATGGGCTTGGCAAACTGCCATTGGCAGGGCCCTGAAATCGCATTTCCACCTGCAATCAACCTTGAAGCACGGCGAATTCTGTCACCGAGTTCTCTTTTAGATTCCTCGGCTTACGTGGAATTTGCCGCCGGTGACACCAATGATCAGTTTCCACAATGGCACGATGAGACCAGGGGGAAATGAAAGCAATCTGCAGACCGCCCATTACTGGCATTTCCACTTGGCAGGGACCCGGAATCGCATATCCGGCCTACACACCGAGAAACAGATAATCGAGCGCGGCGACGATCTCGCCTCGGTACGCGGTCAGACGGTCTTTGAGAACGCGCAAATCGGTTGCAGCAATCGCCGTCATGCGTGGTACCAGCAGAACGTGATCGACGTTGGCCACCTTCACGACGGGCGTCAGCCTGCCGACCGTACCGGTCATGCGGGTCTGGGGTACCAATGGTGCGACGATGCGATCGCGACCCGTGTCCGCCAGCTCGGATTGCAGGATGGCTACAAACGGGAAAGCCCGACGCGCCTGCGGTATCGGGTTGTCGAACACATCGTATTGGCTCACGACTTGGGTTCGTCAGCGTCAGCAGACTGGTAGTACTCGCGAACCATTTCCGCGAACGAGCCGTGCTTAGCCTCGTAGGCATCCAGGGCTTGGAGGTCTCGCTGGATTTCGCCTTTGAGCTGTTCAGCCTTGAGTCGAGCGACCTCGTTGGCAAGGGCCTCCTCGGCCACTTGTGAGGCGTTGATCCCGAAACCTTTAGCCTGGGCGTAGAGATCCGAATTGATCGTGACACTGACGGTCTGCTTGACCGCTTTGGGGTCGTAGGTACTGGCACGCATGGGTGGATTCCATGTCCGCGACACGTGTAGGGTACACGTGCTATAGACACGTATCAAGGCCAACGCGCGCCTCTCGTCAGCCTACCTTCGTAGCATGCCTGATCAAGCTGATGTCCTGCACGGGTCACCCATGCCGCCACCCTTTTGGCAGCTTCCGGGGGTAAGCCATCTGTGGTTCTTTGAACGGACCTTCGGGTTCGAAGTGGGTCAACAACCTCACGCCAACACGATGATCCAATCCCTGAAAGCGAACTACGGCGAGCCCTCGCAGATGATTCCTGCGCGGTCCGGCAATCATGTCCGGCGCAGCAAATCGAGAGCTGGATAAGCCCGTCAAATTCTGACAGGACCTACTTCGTCAACGCGACCCGGTTGGCATTACTTGAGGCAGACCGACTTCGCCGCAGCTCACCCGGGACCCTTGCGCTGCATGAATGCAGCCCTCGCGAGCTGTCCCGCCGTGCGCCCGCCCCGTTCCTGCACCTCCATGTTACACAGGAAC
Source organism: uncultured Steroidobacteraceae bacterium (assembly GCA_964563075.1). Classification (GTDB taxonomy): domain Bacteria; phylum Pseudomonadota; class Gammaproteobacteria; order Steroidobacterales; family Steroidobacteraceae; genus 13-2-20CM-66-19. The sequence continues at coordinate 1,616 of CAZLYG010000107.1, forward strand.
GCAATTTGCTCGGTGGGGCCGAGAGCTGGAGGGCCATTGAGCGGCGACCCGGGATTGCCCAATGATCACAGCACAGGGAGCATCGATGCGTCGGTGTTCCGGGACGCGTGCGCCGCGGCTTTTGCCGCCATCGCAGACCCCGTCCTGCTCCTTGACAGTTGCTCACGCATCGTCGATGCCAACTCGCGTGCTTTGCTGACTCTAAACACGACAGGCGCGCTACTGCAAGGACGATCGCTCAGCTCCGTCATTCCGGCTGGAGGGGTGGCTGAATTGATCGCGCGCCTGGATCCCGGCGAGTCGTTTACGCTCCGGGCGCAACTCACCGAGCCAATCGCGTCAGCAAATTCGATCGAGCTGCGGATCACGCGCATTGCGCTCGCGGGTCCGCCTCTGTTCGTGTGCGTATTGCACTCTTTGTCAGCCGAGGCGTTTGCGCTTTACAACCAGCTGGCGATATTGCTGGATCAGGCGCCCTGGATCTGCTTTCAGAAGACGGTCTCCGGACGTTACGAGTATATCAATCGCCGCTATTCAGACGTCTACGGCATTGAGCAGCAGAGGATCGTCGGGTGCACCGATGCGGATCTGTTTCCGCCGGCGGTCGTGCAACCATTGCGCGCGCACGATCAGATCGTCGCCGAGTCCGGCCGAGTGCTGGTCACAGAGGAGCGCGTTCCGCAGGCGGATGGAGAGCATGTCTTCCTCGTGTACAAGTTCCCCCTCAGGGACGTGTCGGGCCAGATAACAAGTATCGGCGGCATCGCTGCCGACGTTACGGAACAGCGTCGCCTCGAGACCGCATTGCGGCAAGCGGCGCTCACGGAACAGCAGCGCCTGAGCCAGCAGCTTCACGACGCTGACGGTCAAGAGCTCGGCGCATCCTCGCTACTCACGGCAAAGCTCTTGCGCGAGTCCGGCGGCGAGAACCCCGAACTGACGGACGCTCTGCACGAGCTGCAGAGGTCGATCGCACGAGCTGGCCAGTCCTGTCGCGACGTCGCACGTGGGCTGACTCCCATCGAGGACCCGGTAACCGGTCTGCAGGAGGCCCTTCGAGAGCTGGTCACCCGGGTCTGCCGCTCCACGGGAGTACCCAACGTGTCGTTCTCGAACGAGTCCACTTCGCCGCTGCAGATACCTTTGGAGGCCTCGAACCATCTCTATCGGATTGCGCAGGAAGCGCTATCCAACGCGGTCAGGCATTCGGCAGCCACGCAGGTCGTTGTTGGTCTGTACATCGATCAGGATACGGTTCGACTGACCATCACGGATGACGGTCGCGGCCCTCATGGGGACAACTCCGCGGGGATGGGCTTGCAGACGATGCAGAGCCGTGCGGACGCGATTGGAGCAAGCCTTGCGCTGCGCGCGAGTGAGGCTGGAGGTGCGGTACTCGTCTGTGAGAGGGAGAACAGGCCGGTTCCGCGAATCGGTGCAGCGCTGTCATCGATCGGCACCTCGCGGGCATCCTTTGACGCAGAATGGCGGCCGGCTGGCAGTTGACCGTGAACACGATCTTGCCGCGGGCATGACCGGGGTTTCGCGACCCTCTCGATGCGCAGCACCTCCGGTGTGCCATAACATCGGTGCACGACCCTGCATCGAGTCGGTGCCGGCTGCCGTGGCGAGGGCGGATACGGGGCACGGGTTGTCGTGGCTTATAGCCACCCCGAGCGCCAGCACGGCGACCGTGAGCGCCGCCAGGGTGCCTCCAGGATCTGGGTCCTTCGCTTCATACGGGTTCCCTGACTGGCCTGGCGTTGGAAGTTGGCCTGGTTGAGTCGTGCGGGTTCCAGCCCCTGCAGCCGGTCCGCGTGTTGGGAGGTATTTCACGGGCTCACGGGGAGTAACTCAAGCCCCGACGCGCTGGACCGAGGCCCCAGCGCGACCGGCAACCTAACCTTTCGCAGGCAGCGCCTTGATCCACTGCAGCAGCGGCCCTGTCAGTTGCTGATCCGGCGTGCCGATGGCCATGCCCTCGGAGAAATGGTTCGAGTCCTTCAACTCCACGGACTTGGGGCACCGGCTCCTGGTCTTGCAGATGCCCTCGATCAGGGCAGTGGCCGTGGCCTTCATCGGTGGCGGATCGAACTCCGCATAGCCATAAAACAGCGGATACGAACTGGCGGTGAGGCGTTTGATCTGCCCCGACGCTGAGCCGAGATCGGCGTCCTGGCCATAGTAGGCATTGGGCCGCCCGCCCGGTGCGGTGGAGTACGCCGGCGACAGCATGATCACGCCCTTGACCGAGGATGCTTCCGCGCCCCGCACTTCGGGATGCGCAGCGTAGTCGGCTACGTGGTTGGCCCCGGCCGAATGACCGAACAGCACGATGCGGTTGGGATCTCCGCCGTAGCGGGCGATATTGGCCTTGGTCCAGGCAATCGCCGCAGCCAGGTCCTTGACCCCAGCCGGCCACGGGTCCTTGGGTGCCAGGCGATAGTCGATATTGACGCCGACCATGTGGTTCTTGGCCGCCCACAGGGTGATGTTGTCGGGATAGAAAGCACCGTGCTTGTCGCCACGCGTGAAGCCACCGCCATGCACGAACAGCAGCACAGTTAGCCGCTTGCCCGCGGCCCCGTCCGGCGCGAATACGTCGAGCTTTTGCAGGGGATCAGGACCATAGGCGATGTCACGCTGGATGCTGACGCCATCCCAGGCCTCCTTCGGGAACATCGGTGCGTAGAGCTGGCCGATCGTGGGGTCCATGGCCTGACCCGTGGCGCGAACTTTCTCGGCGATGTTGGCAGGAACCTGTGCGATGCTCGCGGTGGCGAGGATCGCACAGCCGCACGCGGCCGCGATGAGCCCTGGTGTCTTCATCGACCCTACCTGTAGTTCAACTTGTATGCGTTGATATCACTTTGCCGCGCGCGCACTACCCTGCCCGCTTCTGTCTCCACGCAGCGCCATACGCCAGGCACAAAGCCACGCCGGCCTGTCCGGCGATCACGCCAGCGGCCCTGTGGCCGCCGGCTCCGCCGAAGAAGAACGGCGCCACGGCCAGGAGCAACATCATTCCCGCCGCACTGAGCATGGGGATGCCTACGAATGATGAACGCCCGCGGCCGGGTCCCGGGCCGGGTCGCACTTCCACCGGAATACTAATCCTGCCGCGGGGCAGCGTCATCAACGACCGCAGCGCGGATGATGTCAGCCGGGGCCTGGCCCTCCACCGCCGCCGCCGCCGCCACCGTCGCCGCCGCCGTTGTTGCCACCGCCGCCATCATTGCCGCCGCCATCCCCACCGCCCTTGCCGAGGCCACCGTTGTCATCATCGCCGTTGTCGTCGCCTATGTTCACGTCGTTGGCGGTGAGGACGGAACCATCCCAGGTACCCGTGATCGAGACCGTCTGCCCTACAGGGCCGCTGGCGAAGAAGCTCGTTGCATTGAGTCCGTGGTTGAAGCTCGTGGAGGAATCGGTTGCGACGCTCGTGCCCAGAACCTTGAAGAAGGGCTGAGAGGCCGAAGCCACCACACCCATCAGCTGTACTTGCGACTGCCGCTGGACGCGATCGATGCGTGTGGCTTCCAGGCTCGTCCCGCTTGTCGACGTGGCCGCACCACGCACTTCCAGCCAGTCGCCGGCATGAACGAAAGCAAGATTGAACGTGTTCACGCCGCCCGATCCGTGATCCTCGTAGCGCGTCAGTAGATCTACGCTGATCTGGATACCGAGCACGACCACCTTGCCGTGGGCGGCATCGACGGAATCCACCGGACCTGTGAGACGCGCGTCTACGGGCCTGCGGATCTGCACGTTTGTGGCTTCGATAGTTCCGGCAGAATCCACCACCCCTGTCACTTCGACGCTCGTGTTCAATCCTAGATCAGCCGCGGAGCCGCCGGTGAAGATCGTCGAGCCGGACGTCGAGACTTTGAGGCCGGCTACGTCGAAGTCGGTCGCGGAAGCAAAGCGTGAGATCAAGCCCTGGACGTCCACCTGACTGTTGATGTCGGGCGGCGCGACAACCTTGCCTGCTCGCAACTCCAGACGGGTGGCGAGTAGAACGCCGGCGGAGCTCAGCGTGGTACCGGTGGCCTCGACGACGTCGCCGTCGTGCGGTGCGCTGCCAGTGAACCCCACCAGCGTGGCTGTGGAGAAATCGACGACGAGCGCATTGATCATCAGCGTCTTGGCCGTCGAGTCCGTCGCGGCGGCCGTGCCGATCACCTGCAGATGCGCTGCAGCGGGCTTGCCCTCGATGCGTGTCGCCTGGATCGAGCCATCCATCGACACCATGCCGCTGACTTCCACGACAGCGCCTGCGGCAATTCCCGCCAGGGAGGCAGGGCTGATGTCATCGTCGAACGAAGTGTCCTCCGTCACGTGCACCGTCTGCCCGAGGACGACCAGAGTCTGCGCAGTCGTGTCGATCGCATCGACGGGTCCGATGACGTTGCCGCGGAAATCGATCTGATCCGCCAAATCCTGGTTCTGCGCCGCGTCGTGGTGGCCCTTGACCTGGATGAACTCGCCCGCGCGCAGGTCATCCTGCGTGCCGGCGCTGCCGTCGATCATGATAGTGGCGCCGGTCGTTTCGAACACCAACCCGTTCAGATGGACGGTGCCGAAGCCGGTGATGGGGCCGGCCGCGGCCATCGCGGGCCCTGCAGCAGGCGGGGTAGTGTTGGTACTGCTACCGGAAGACATTCCGGAGGAAGTACCCGGTGGCGCCGCGGTCCCCGTAGCGGGAGGGCTGCTCGGTGGGCTGTAACTGGACCCGCCTCCATAGCCGCCGCACGCGACCAGGGCGACAGTGGCCACAATGAGCGAAATGCCGCGGGCCCTCCTGGCGGCCGCTCGCAGCTCGGAGCTGAACCGAAACGCGCGACTACCCATGCTGAGCACTCCCCTTGGCTGTTTGAACTATTGCTGCAGCGTAGGTACGGCCGACGTCTCGAGGGGTTCTCGCAAAAGTGTCTGCAAACAGCGCCAACAGAGTGCAGGGAACACTTATCTAACATCGGAACGTTCATGGGAACGCGGAACGCGCGAGCGCTGCTGTTGTGTTTGAAGCGTACGCAAGATTGCGCGCTCGCGGGCGCCGAGGTATCACCCCATCCGCCGGACTTGCCTGAGCGACGTGGTTTACTTGAGTATTGCGGGAACGCTCTGTCGCACCCCGCGACGCTGAAGGGGGAATTGACGATGGTTTCGAGCCGCCGCCTGCGGACCGTTCTTTCAGTCCTGTCGAGATGCCTGGTGGCCGTCCTGCTCCCGGCGGCAGGCGCCCGCACTGCGGATGCCGCCAACGTGGATCAGCTCCTGCTGCGCGCCCAGAGGCTCGCCGACACGGTCGAGATCAAGCGCTTGCAGTGCGAGTATGGCTACTACCTGGATCGTTCGGACTGGGACGCGGTCCTCGACCTGTTTACCGACGATGTCGTTGCGGAATACGGCAACAGCGGCGTGTACCGGGGGAAGGAGCATGTGCGTGCGCTGCTGTACGCCATCGGCTACGGCAAATCCGGGCTGCGCGTCGGACAGCTGCGCGATCACATTCAGTTGCAGCCCGTGATTGACCTGGCGCCCGATGGGCAAGCGGCGCGAGGCCGCTGGAAGGCTCTGGTGCTCCTCGGGCAGTACGGTGAATACGCGCGCTGGCAGACCGGTCCGTACGAGAATGAGTATCGCAAGGAAGGCGGACGCTGGAAGATCAGCCGGATTCATTGGTACGAGACCTTCACGGTACCGTATGCAGGCGGCTGGACAGTTTCGATGCCGCAGAGCAACGTCGCGGACCGCAAGTTCCCTCCTGCGGACGGGCCACCGACGTTCGCGGCCAATCCGTGGCCTGCGGTAACGCTTCCGCCCTATCACTACCCGAATCCCGCCACTACGCGGCCTATCGCCCCGCGCGCGAGCAGCCCGGCCTCCGGAACTCCCGGCGAGCGCCTTGCAGAGGCACTGCGGCTCGCCGGCCTGGTGCGGGATGAGCACCAGATCGAGGTATTGCAGCGAACCTATGGCTACCTCGTAGACAAAAATCTCTGGTCGCAGATCGCGGATATGTTCACGGACGACGGCACTCTTGAGATTGGCGGGCGTGGTGTTTTCGTCGGCAAAGCGCGTGTGCTGCAGTACCTCAAGTTCCTCGGCTCGCCGGAGCACGGCAAGCTCTACGACCATACGCAGATGGAGCCCGTGGTTACGGTCGCCCCCGACGGTCGGACGGCCAAGGGGCGCTGGCGGGCGTTGATCTTTGGCTCTGACCTGAGCAAGCGGATGGACTTCCTCGGGGACGCGATCTACGAGAACGAGTACCGCAAGGAGAATGGCCTCTGGAAGATCGCCAAGCTGCACGCCTACTTCATCCTGTACACGGACTTCCAGCGCGGCTGGGGCGAGACTTTCTGGGCGCTCACGACACCGGAGGTCGATCTGCCGCCCGATCGCAAGCCCTCGGCGCGTTATGAGATCTATCCGGGCAACACCTTCGTGCCCTATCACTATGCGCGCGGCAGCCGTTGGCCGGAACCCGCCGGCGCCCTCGAGCCGGTACCGGCGTCGCAACTGAAGGCGGAGTCAGCGGCGCTCGATAAGGAGCTCACGCGCCTGGAAGACACTGACGCGATCGAGAACCTGCAGAACGCGTATGGCTTCTACCGCGACAAATGGCAGTGGGACGACGCCGCCAAGCTATTCGCCGCCAACGGCACGCGCGAGGTGGCACAGCGTGGCGTCTATGTTGGTCGCGAACATGTGCGCCGGAGTTTTGACATTGACGGTACGGAAGGCCTTCATCAGGGCGAGGTCGCCGAGCATTTCCTTTACCAGCATGTGATTCACGTTGCGGAGGATGGCAAGACGGCCCGGGCTCGGGTGCGCGAGCTGACGCTTGCCGGCGCCTACGGCAAACGCGCTGAAGTGGGTGGCGAGGTCGCGGAGAACAGCTACGTAAAGGAAGGCGGCATCTGGAAGATACGCTCCGAGCACCAGTACACGACCTTCTGGGCCGACTACACCAAGGGTTGGTCGCAGGGCTATATGGCGATCGCGGGACCCAGCAGCGCCATCCCGCCCGACAGACCTCCTACGGAAGTTTACGCGTCCTTCCCGGACTACTACATCCCACCCTTCCACTATGCGAATCCGGTCTCCGGCAGGCCCATCGCTCCTTAGTTGCCCAGAAGAAGGAGATGGCCAGCGATACCCGAGGGGTGTTGCATCAACGCTCGTGACGTGAGAGTGCCCGCTCGATCCTGCGATCCGGAATCAGCCACATCAGGGCGACCAGGGTGTACAGGATTTGGGATACCCATGGCCAGCGCAGCGCGGCAATGATCGCGATGGCATAGACCCCAGGCGACAGCTTGCCCTTCAGATCCTCGCCTATGGCCTCGCGCAGAATCGAAGCAGAGCCCTGC
>CAZLYG010000107.1:9004-11073 GCA_964563075.1 uncultured Steroidobacteraceae bacterium
AGTGTCCAGTAGGCGACGCCCGCCATCAGCAGCACGGCCCCATACAGCGCCGAGGGCGCGGCGGCGAAGTGGTTCTCGCCCATCCATGCCGTGGTGAACGGAACGAGCGACAGCCAGAAGAGCAGATGCAGGTTGGCCCACAGGATCGGCCCGGTCACATGGTTGCACGCATGCAGCATGTGATGGTGATTGTTCCAGTAGATCCCGACGTAGATGAAGCTGAGCACATAGACAAGTGCCGTCGGCACCAGCGGGGTGAGCGCCTGAAAGCTCTCACCGTGGGGCACCTTCAGCTCGAGCACCATGATGGTGATGATGACGGCGATCACGCCGTCACTGAACGCTTCGAGTCTGCCCTTCCCCAATCGCCCCCCGTTGGCGGGTCCTTCAATCCGGTCAGGCACCCTGGGCGGGTCGCTGTCGGGTGCGCTGTTTCCAGGCGGACATTGCCGCGCGCGGCCACTCGTCCGCGGCAAGCGCCCACAGCGAATAGCCGACGCCACGTTGGAACAGCGAGCTGACGGCGGAGCGGAACTCGCCGCGCGCAAGCGCCTGCGCGGAATCGGTGACCGCGATCGCTCCATGCATCAGGGCGCTCGCGTGGCGATAACAGGACATCATGCAGGCGTTGCAGGCCTCCCGCTGATCCGGAAGATGATCCAGATCGAACACCGATCCCATGGGCTTTGCCCAGGGCTCGCACCGCCACACATCCAGGTTCCAGTCGATATAGAAATACTTGTGGCCGGCAATGCACGTGACGCGCTGCTCCTCGCCTCGCACGAAACGCGCGACCTCATCGAGAGCCGCGCTGGGATCGAGCACCCGGAAGCGCTTCTTCAGGCGTTTGATCGACTCCAGGGCCGAAAGGATCTCCTCGGCGCTCTGCTCCATCAGTTCCGACTCCTCGCTGAAGACGAGCGATGAGGAGCCGAAGCGCTCGCGTCGGGGGTAGGAGAACGTCACGGCGTCGAAACCCAGGCGTTCGAGCGCTTCGGGGAGCGCCTCGTAATTCACCAATCGCGTGACGGTCACGCAGGCCCACACGGGAATGCCGAAGCTGTGCGCGCGGCTGATGCCGTCGGCAATGCGCGCATGCAGTCCCTCCAAGCCTCGATTGACGTCGTGCTTCGTCATGTTGTCGCTGTCGATCGAGATGAGCAGGCGCTTCAATCCCGCCTCGGCCAGCGCTTCTACGTGTCGGGTCAGAAACCAGCCGTTGGTGATGAGCCCGCACTGAATGCCTGCTGCCGTTGCCGCGGAAACCAGCCCGACGACATCGGGATGAACCAGGGGCTCCCCGCCCTGGAGCGTCATGTATCGAATGCGGCGGCGGCGCAGAATGGGCAAGGCACGCGTGAAGTCCGCCAGGTCCACATAACGACGCGGACCAACAAGATTCTTGTCACGGGAGAAGCCGCAGAAGTCGCACGCTGCGTTGCAAACGTTCGTGACCGATACATCACACACTGCCGGGAGCAGGTTGGAGCTCGGCTCCGCAACGACTCCCGCCTGATGACCTTGATCGTTGGCCTGTTCCACGGTCGTCCTTCGCGAGTATCGAGTGGCTCGCAGATGCGCTGGAATCTATCACAACCGCGGGGGCGGTCCGACATAGCGGGCACGCGGGCGTATCAGGCGTCCTCGGGTGGCCTGCTCCAGGGCATGGGCCAACCACCCGACGCTGCGCGCCAGCGCGAAGAGTACCAGGGGTGCTTCCCTGGGTAGCCGATAGATCGTGGTCAGCGCTGCCAGCGCGAAGTCGATGTTCGGGCGCTCGCCCACCAGTTCCTCTACGGCGTCCCGGATCTGCCCTAGCTCCGGCGGCAGCGCGAGCGGCTGGAGGAGCGCTGTCGCCCTTGGGTCGCCCGCCGGATACAACGGATGGCCAAAGCCAGCCATCGGCCGACCCTGTGCGAGACGTTCACGCACAGCGCCGGCAGCACATCGAACTGCCCGAACAGATAGCCGGCAATGACCGGCAGCGGGTTCAACATCCACAGCGCGGCCAGCCGCCAGCGTTGCGCCGGGGTAGCGCCCTGCGCCGCCAGCACCGCGGCGATCCCGAG
>CAZLYG010000107.1:11083-12749 GCA_964563075.1 uncultured Steroidobacteraceae bacterium
CACCCGTGGCGGCGCGCCCATGCAAGGGGCCCGTCAGCGTCGCCAGTCCGGCCAACACCCCCGCTGCGAGCGAGGCCCCGGTCGAAACCGTAACCCGCGTCGCGAAGGTGGAGGCGTTGAGCTCATGGTCCGCGAGCAATACGAGCGCCCGTCGTAAAGGGTCGCTGGCTTCGTTGCAATCCCACGCTCTGGCCAGGCGCTGGTGCAGAGCGAGGCCGTTGCTGCGCCCAAGCATCGTATCGGCGACCGTCGACAAAACCTCCGCGGCTTCCACCTGCAAGACCGGCAGTGTCCGACCGTGCGAGGGAGGATCTTCGCTCGCGCGTCGGGCCAGCTCGAGAAAGAGGCGGCTCAGTCCGCCAGAGCGACCAGGAGGAGCGGGAGTGCTGCCTGTCGGCACGCTTGGAGCATCCGCACTGACGCCCCAGAGCAAACGGGCGATGTCCTCTAACGTCTGCGACTGTGCCAGCAGAACGGCGTCCTGCCCGCGATACCAGAGCCGACCGTCCATCACGGTGGACACGGCCGAAGACAGCACCGGATCTCCCCACTCGATCGCTGCAGCGGCTACGTCCTCCACCTTCCGCGCTCCGCCGCGCTTGAGCGCCAGTTGCCGCACGTCGCCTTCGTGGTAAAGGCTGCGCCGCGGATCCTTTGGGTCCGCCTTGGCGCGAATCCGCTTGCGACTCACATTCGCGTACAGCGTCTGCGGGCGCACACCCAAGGCGCGCAGTGCCTGTGGCGCTGTCATCCAGCTCACGATGGGGGCCCTCATGTTGATCGACATCGATCAAGATTGACGTCAATCATAAAACGGCGAGGATAGGACAGCTACCTGGAACGGAGCCACGCAAGTGAACGGGTTGGATGATGTGATTGCCGCGGAAACGGTGCTTTCGGATGTCGACGGACAGGCCGGAACGCTGATCATCCGCGGGCGCTCGCTGGATGAGCTGGCCGGCCGCAGCACTCTCGAGCAGGTGCTGGCGCTGCTGTGGGACGGCCTGTTCGACAGCACGCCCTCCGCGGCGGCCGTCCCCGCCCTCCTCGGCCGCGCCAGGCTCTGGGCGTACGATCGCCTGAGCTCCCTCGATACCCGCGAACTGCAACACGACCCGGTCGAGGCGCTGCGAGTGCTGCTCGCCCATGTCGACGACGGAGAGAATCTGGACACAGCCCTGCGCCTGGTTGCAGGTGGGGCTGTGTTCACGGCGGCCGTGCTGCGCCTGGGGCAAGGACTCGCGCCGATTGCGCCGGACGCCGGTGAGTCCCATTCCGCGGATCTCCTGCGCATGGTTCATGACAAGCCTCCGACCACCGAGCAGGTTGCGGCGCTCGATCGCTACCTGGTCAGTGTGAGCGACCACGGTCTCAATGCATCCACCTTTGCCGCTCGCGTCGTGGCTTCTACCCGGGCGGGTCTGACCTCCGCTGTGATCGCCGCTCTGAGTGCTCTGAAGGGGCCGCTCCATGGGGGTGCTCCGGGACCGGTGCTCGACTACCTTGACAGCATCGGCGAGCCGGATCGTGCCTCTGACTGGTTGCAGGAAAAGCTCGCGCGGGGCGAGCGCCTGATGGGCTTCGGTCATCGGATCTATCGCGTGCGCGACCCGCGCGCCGATGCGGTAAAGGCAGCTCTCCAGTCACTGATCGGCGCCAGGCAGGT
>CAZLYG010000108.1:0-12705 GCA_964563075.1 uncultured Steroidobacteraceae bacterium
GGCGATCTGCGGGTACTTCCGCACCTTCGAGCAGCACTTCGCGGGCGATGAGGACGAGGGCCGCGTGCGCGGTTATCACAAGCCCATCATGATTGCCGGGGGCCTCGGCAACGTGCGCCGCGCGCATGTCGAGAAGCCCGAGGTCCCCGTCGGCGCGAAGCTCATCGTGCTGGGCGGACCCGCGATGCTCATCGGCCTGGGGGGCGGCGCGGCCTCCTCTCTGGGAAGTGGAGCCTCCAGTGCCGATCTGGATTTCGCCTCGGTGCAGCGTGGCAACGCCGAGATTCAGAGGCGCGCGCAGGAGGTCATCGACCGATGTTGGGAGCTGGGCTCGGAGAACCCCATCGTGCTGATCCACGACGTGGGAGCGGGTGGATTGTCCAACGCCGTGCCGGAAGCCGTGGCGCACAGCAAGCGCGGTGCACGCATCGACCTGCGGGCGATTCCCAGTGCCGAGCCTGGGATGACGCCGATGGAGTTGTGGTGCAACGAGGCACAGGAGCGCTATGTGCTGTGCGTTGCGGCGGATGCACTGCCCGTGTTCGAGCGCATCGCTGTACGCGAGCGCTGTCCGTTTGCCGTGATCGGCACGATCGACGATACCGGGGAATTGGTCGTCAGCGATCCGCTGTTCAAGGATGACCCCGTCGACATGCCCATCGATGTGCTGCTCGGCAAGCCGCCGAAGATGGTGCGTGACGTCCGTAGCGTGAAGCCGCAGGCGCAGGGTGTGAACCTCTATACCATGCAGCTGCGGGATGCGGCGTATCGGGTGCTGCGCTTTCCGGCAGTGTCGGACAAGACCTTTCTGATCACGATCGGAGATCGCACCGTCGGCGGGCTCATCAGCCGGGACCAGCTCGTCGGAGCGTGGCAGGTACCGGTCTGTGACGTGGCCGTTACTCTGGCCGATCACTATGGCTACGCCGGTGAGGCGATGTCGATGGGCGAGCGCACGCCGGTCGCCGTGTTGAACGCGCCGGCTTCGGCGCGGCTCGCCGTCGGCGAGGCCATTACCAACATGCTGGCTGCAGACGTCGAGTCCCTGGCCCAGATCCGGCTATCGGCGAACTGGATGGCCGCCTGCGGAGAGCCCGGTGAGGATGCCGCTCTCTACGAAGCCGTGCGCGCGGTGGGCAAGGAGCTGTGCCCGGCACTGGGAATTGCGATCCCGGTCGGCAAGGACTCGCTCTCGATGAAGACGACATGGCGCGACGGCACCGTGGACAAGAGCGTCGTTGCACCTGTCTCGCTCATCGTATCGGCGTTTGCTCCAGTGCGGGATGTTCGCCGGACGCTGACTCCGGCGCTCGTGCGCGATCGCGCCACCTCGCTATGGCTGCTCGACCTCGGTGCCGGCCACAACAGGTTGGGCGGATCGGCGCTCATGCAGGTGTTCGGCGAGATGGGGCGGGAGCCGGCGGATGTCGATGATCCGCAGCGGCTCGTGGGATTGGCGGCCGTACTGGCCGAGCTGCGCGCGGCGGGTTTGATCAGGGCCTATCACGACCGATCGGATGGCGGACTGTTCGCCACGCTAGTGGAGATGGCGTTCGCCGGACACTGCGGTCTCGACGTGCGGTTGCCTGAGGAGTCAGGACGTCCGCTCGAGCAACTGTTCGCCGAAGAACTGGGCGTCGTGCTGCAGGTGAATGTCGATGACGAGGCGCGCTTTGAGGAGATCATCGCGCGACATGATCTCTCCGGTGTGATCGTGCAGCGGCTCGGGACCCCGATTACGGATCTGCGCGTGCGCATACATATCGGGGAGTTCATCGCGATCGATGAATCCTGGGAGGAGCTGCGCCGCGCGTGGTCCGAGACTTCCTGGTGCATGCGCCGACTGCGGGATGATCCAGAGAGCGCAGATCAGGAGTACGCCGCGCAATGCGCCGTGGAGGACCCTGGCCTGTCCGTCGCGCTGCGATTCGATCCGGAGGACGACGTCGCTGCGCCTTATATCTCTCGCGGTGTGCGGCCTGCTGTCGCCGTTCTGCGCGAGCAGGGCGTCAACAGCCAGACAGAAACTGCCGCCGTGCTGGAACGCGCCGGGTTTGCCTCGCACGATGTGCACATGACCGACCTGCTGTCCGGGCGCGTGTCGCTAGGCGATTTCCGCGGCGTCGTTGCGTGCGGCGGATTCTCGTACGGTGACGTCTTGGGGGCGGGCGAGGGGTGGGCGAAGTCGATCCTGTTCCATCCCGCGGTGCGCGAGGAGTTTCAGGAGTTCTTCGCGCGCACCGATAGTTTCGCGCTCGGCATCTGCAACGGCTGCCAGATGTTCGCGGCGCTGAAGAGCATCATCCCGGGTACGGCTCACTGGCCGCGCTTTGTGACCAACCGGAGTGAACAGTACGAGTCGCGCTTCGTGCTGGTGGAGGTGCTGCCCTCACCGTCAGTCGTGCTGGAGGGTATGGCCGGATCAGTGCTGCCCATTGCCGTGGCCCACGGCGAGGGGCGCGCCGAGTTCGCCTCTGCAGAAGCGGCGCTGGCGTGCGCCGGAAGCGGCCTGGTGGGGTATCGGTACATCCACAACGACCTGAGCGTTGCGCAGACGTATCCCTTCAACCCCAACGGGTCGCCTCACGCCATAGCGGCTCTGTGCAACGCGGACGGGCGGGTCACTATCACGATGCCTCATCCGGAGCGCTCAGTGCGCTATGTGCAGAATTCCTGGCGCCCGGAGGGAGCAGGCCCCAATAGCGGCTGGATGCGGTTGTTCCGCAACGCTCGACGCTTCGTGGGCTGAGGGCCAGGCAGAGGGCCAGGCAGGCGGTCTGCGCTGCTCGCCCGGCCCCCCCCCCGATCCAGTCTCAGCTCTGAGCGTTGGCTCGCGCGTACGCGGGCCGGGCAGCACAGCGTTGACTCCACGCGCTGACATTCGGGTACGCCGAGAAATCGACCTTCATGTGGCGCAGCCAATCGGTCAGAGAGTTCAAGTGCGCGTCGGCGAGAGTGTAGAGGCCGGCGATGAACTGCTTGCCCGCCAGCGCCTCATTGAGGATCCGCAGGCAGTTGTGCACGTCGGCCTTCGCGGCCTCACCTGCCTTCTCGTTATGCTGCTCGGCGGGAGTCCATTCCGTGGTGTTGCGAAACCACCGGGATACCGCGTCGACCAGAGTGGCGTTGGCCCATACGATCCACTTCATCACTTCACCGCGCTTCGGGCCGGGTCGCGGATAGAGTCCCTTCTCGACGCCGTACGTCTCCCCCAGATACATCGTGATCGCCGCCGATTCCCAGATCGGCGTGCCGTCGTGCACGATCAACGGTACCTTGCCATTGGGATTGAGGCGCAGGAACTCGGGCTTGCGCGTGTCGCCGGCGCGGATGTCCAGCTTGATCCATTCGCAAGGAACTCCCAGTTCCTCCAACACGATGGCGGTGATGCCCGCCGTGCTCATCGGGGCGTAATAGAAAGTCAGGCTCATGGGTGCAGCTCCCTTGTTGTTCGAGGGAGCGCGAGCATAACGCCCGACCCGTTACGGACTCCATCCAGGACCGCCGGATGTGGCCGACTGTATGCGCCCGGGCGCGCGTCGCGGTTTTAGGCGATCAGATCGACCAGGACGTTCTTTCCGGCGGCCCACGCCACCAGCATCTGCGCCAGGTGCACGCTGTCGGAACCGGGATATTGCTGTAACACCTCGCCGGTTTGCGAGTTCTTGATGGTGACGATGGTCAGTCCGGTTGCCCGGTCGACCTGCAGCTCCATCACTCTGTTGATCCCGGCCAGGTGCGCGTTCACCTTCTTCAGCTCTGCCTGAATCTGCTGCGCGGTGGGTGGAGGCGCCTGCTGTGCCGGGACGCGCGCCGGTTTCGCGACCACCGGAGGGACGCCCGCCGATGAGGGCAGTGTGACAGTCGAGCCTGGATCGCCGGATCCAGCGGCTGCGACGGGGGCTATCGAACCGATCTCTTCAGCCATGGCGCACTCCTTCGGTCGGCGGACCAGGCGCGGCAAGCAGAGCTCATGTAACGGGCGTCATCCCGTTGGCTACGGCGAGCTCGATCCTACACCGCATCGCGAACCTGGGGCTGTGCCGGCTTGCGCACTTCCGGACCGATCTGCACCCAGGCGGCGCGAATCTCACCCAGCAGGCGCTCCACCTCCATGATGCAGGCAATGTTGTTCTCGGCGTTGGCGAGCAGCAGACGGCGAGTCATGTAGTCGTACAGGTCGTCCAGGTTTTGCGCGAGCGTGCCGCCTTGCGCGAGATTCAAGCTCCCGCGCAACTCGGCGACGAGGGTGACGCAGCTGTGCAGCAGTTTTGCCTTGGACGCAACATCGTGCCGCTCGATGCAGCCGCGCGCGCTCGCCAGGCGCTCCATAGCCGCGTTCAGCACCATCAGGACCAGCCCATGCGCGTCGGCACCGGCGACACCACCATGAGCATAAGCACTCCGATACGCCGCCAGCTTCGAGTTGGCTCCAAAACCGCTCACCTGCGTTGCTCCTTCGACTTCCGTCAGCTCTGTAGCGGCCGCTGCGGCCGTGGCTTGAGGGGCGGTCAGCGAGCTCAGCCGCCGGATTTGGTCTGAAACGCCGTCGGCAGAGTGGCAAACGCCTGCGTAAGATACGCGGAAGTCGTTTGCAGCGAGGACAGCAGGGTATTCAACGCCGAGAATTGCGCCGTGAGGCTTGCCGTAAGCGCGCTCGCCTGGTCATTGACTGCGTTGCTCTGCGACGTGAGATCGTTTTCCTGCTTCGTCAGCGACTGGGCATCGGACGTGATGTACCCATCCGATCCCAGGGCGGTCGTGATCTGGCTGTTGAGCGAGGCGGCGACACCGCCGGTCGCGCTGAACAGCTGGCTCACGGCATTGAAATTGGTCGATAGCGCACTCGACAGCGTCGCCGTGTCGAGGCTCAGAGTCCCGTCGCCATTGCTCGTGATGCCAACGCTGGCGAGCGTGTTATACGTCGGGGAGCCCGTATTCACTATGCTGTTGAGGGCGGCGCGCAGCTGGCTCTGAGTTCCGGTCAGGACGGGATTGCCCAGCATCGGTCCCGCCGTGTTCGTCGTAGCGTCGAAGCTGCCCAGCGAGGCGAGCGCAGACTCCAGGGTATTGTAGGCGGCCACGAAGTTTGCAACATTGGTCTGGACCGTCGTTGTATCGCTGCTCACGGTCAGCGTCGCGGGACTTCCGCCCGTCTTGCCGACGAGGTTAAGCGTTACACCGCCGATCGCGTCCGTGACCGCATTGCTGGGGCTGGTCGCGCTCACTCCAGCGATGCTGAATTGCGCGTCCTGTGCTGCGGACTGCTGCGCATAGTTGCCCGTATTGCCACTGCCGTACGTCAGGTTTGCGAGCCCGCTGCCGCCGTCCGTCTCAGTGACCTGGATCGTGTTCGCCGCCCCTGTCAGGGAAGACGTGAGAACCAGGTGACCGCCGTCGCTACCTTGGAGCACCGTCGCGGTGATGCCCGGATTGCCGGCCGCGGAGTTGATCGCGGAGGCAAGGCCGTTGAGCGTGTTGTCAGTGCTGTCAATAGTGACCGAGAAGCTGGAGCTGCCGAGCGCTAGCGACAAGGTGCCAGTACCGATCGTAGCCGAGCCTCCGCCCGCGAACGGGCCTGACAGCAGCTGCTGCGCCTGGGCGAGCTGGGACACTGCCACGCTGTACGAGCCCGTGGCTGCCCCGGAGCCTGCCGTCGCGGTGAACACGGACTGATCGCTGCTGGTGGCCGTCTGGGCGTTGAAGGCGGAAGGCGTGGCGAGCGGACTCAGGGCGCTCTGAAAGGTGGACAGCGCGCTCTTGAGCTGCCCGAGCGCGGAGATCTGGGCGGTGACGTTCTGCGTTTGACTGGCAATCACCGACTGCTGTGGCGCGATTTCAGCCGTGACCAGCTGTGAGACGAGAGAGCTGACATTGATGACCGAGCCACCTGCGGCTCCGGCACTGGTGCCGGTCGCGATGGATACGGGCGAGGTGGTCGGATCGGCCATCTTCAGTTCCTTTGCAGCACAATGAGGCTAGCGGGCGCCTCGCGGCGCCCGCTAGCCTGTCGATCACGAGTACTTTCGTAATCCCGGGTCATCACCGTTACGGCAGCTTCTGCAGGAGCGTCAAGATGCTCTGCGGAATCGTGTTGGCCTGCGCCACCATCGCCGTACCCGCCTGCTGCAGGATCTGCGCCTTTGACAAGCTGGAGGTCGCCTGGGCGTAGTCCGCGTCCACGATCCGGCTCTTGGCAGAGGACAGGTTCGTCGCAGAAGTCTGCAGACCTGAGATGGCCGCCTGGAACCGGTTCTGGAAGGCTCCGAGCTGGGCGCCCGTCGTGGCAACCTGCTGCAGGGCTGCGTCGATCGAAGCCAGGGCAGCGTTGGAGCTGGTGACAGTCTGGACGTTCGAAACGGAGATCGCCGTACCGGTCGCCGCAGAGGCCAGCGTGACGTTCGCCTGACCCTTGGTGGCGGCGGCAGCCGAACCCGCAACCGTCAGCCCACCCGTTCCGGTGTAGGACAGGTTGTAGCTGCTGTAGTTCGTGGCGGCGATGCCGCCCAGACCGAGGTCGGAAAACGCACTGCCAGTCGCCGTGCCGGCCGCCCAGGCCGCTGTGATGTTGCGGCCGTCAGCGGCAGTCAGCGTGAGCGCGCCGCCGTTGTTGGCAGCCGTGACGCCCGTCGCAGCGCTGTTCGCGTTGATCGCGGCCAGCGCAGCCGAGGTGTCCGTGGCCTGCACTCCGACGACGTTGATGTTGATAGCAATGCCGTTCAGGGTCAGCGTGCCCTGGCCCGCGGCCGTGTCGGCCTTGGTGTAGGTTCCCACGACGCTCGTGGCCTGCGCGGTCGCCGTGACGCCCGCGATACCAGCCGTATTGATGGCCGCGGCGATGTCCCGGGCGTTGCCTGCGATGGCGCTGCCAGCGTAGATGTCAGTGCCGTTGATGGTGAACTGACCCGCGGCGGTAATACCGGTAGCGGCAGTAAGGGTCGTGCCGGTCTGGCTCGCGCCATACGACTGACCGAGGGCGCTCGTCCGGGCACTGGCGACCGAGGTCACCGTGATCGTCTGGCCCGCGTTCGCACCAATCTGGAACTGCGCGCCCTGGAACGTGCCATCCAGTAGGTTGACGCCGTTGAAGTTCGAGGTCTTGGCGACGTTGTCGATGTCCTGCGAGAGCTGCTGGAACTGCTGGTCGAGGTTCAGTCGGTTCGCCGCGCTGTTGGTGGCGTTCAGCGACTGCACGGCAAGTGTACGCATTGCCTGTAGATCGTTGGTGATCTCGGTCAGCGCACCCTGCGCCGTCTGGTTCAGCGACACGCCGTCGTTGGCGTTGCGCGCGGCCTGGTTGAGGCCGTTGACCTGTGCGGTCATGCTCTGCGCGATCGCGTAACCGGCTGCGTCATCGGCCGCGGTGTTGACACGCAGGCCGGATGACAGCTGGGCCAGCGCCGTAGACAGCTGCATGCCCGACGAGGCGAGATTGTTCTGAGCTACGAGAGCATCGTAGTTCGTGTTTAGGACTAGTGACATGGTCTATGACTCCTGATGTTTCCGCTCAGGCGCCGGACACCAGTCCGTCGCTCTGTTGCCCGCGGCCCTCGGCCGCTTTCGCTTCAGTCCCTGTATCGGTGCGCGGCCGGCGAACTTGAATCGCCAGCGGTGCAACCGGCGGAATTGGCGAATACATCACAATGGAGGCTCGGCACGACATAATCGCGGACTCGATCAGCCCTGCAAGTAGTTGAATAGAGAGAGTTTAGCGATCGAGGCGTACGACTCCTGCGCCGCCTGCAGGCTCAGTTGCTCGGTGCTGAGCTGCGTGACGGCCGCCGCATAGTCGACATCCGACAGGCTCGAAATCTGGCCCTGCAGGTTCGTCTGCACTGTCTGCGCGGTCGACTGTGAGGACGTGATGGAATTGATCCGTGCACCGACCGAGGCGGAGACGTTGCTGAAGTTCGCGATGGCGCCGTCGATCTGCTCGAGGGCGGTGCTCAGCTTCGTGGCGATCTGCGCGTTGCTCATCCCAGGGGCGTTGAGGGTCGTGATCAGGTTGTTCAGCGTGCTGAATACGCTGGCCTTGCCGGCGGGCGCCACGGTGAACTGGTCGTTCGTGGCGGGCGTGCCGTTCAGCGTCACCTGGATCCCGTTGAAGGAGATCGCTCCGCCGTCGGCATAGGTACCGGACATTATGGTTGCACCGCCGCTGTTGGTGACGGTGTACTGCATCGGGCTGGTGAACGTGATGGTGTATGTGTCAGGTACCCACGCGCCGGCGTTCGTGACCGAGCCGGGGCCGATCGATGCGCTGCCGCTGTTGGTCCCCGCCGCAGCGGTAGTGAAGGTCCCGTTGCCGCCGGGGATATTCATGAAGACTGCGGCGCCCGTGTCCGCAGAGGAGATGCGCTGATTGGCGCTGATCTGCACCTGGCTCACGATATTGGAGCCGGAGTAGGTCACGCTCCCATTGGACTGTGCGAAGGGCGTCGTGCCCGCAGCGGTCCCGGAAAACAGGTAGTTGCCATTGCTGTCCTGGCGGTTGCTGATGGCGATGAGGTCCTGCAGCTGCTGCTGCAGCTGCGCGGCGATGTCCTGCCGCTGCGCCGCCGAGTAGGTCGAATTGTTCGCCTGCAGCGCGAGACTGCGTGCGCTTTGCAGCGTGTTGGTGGCGTCGCTCAGAGCCTGCTCTTCGAGCTTGAGGTTCGCGCTGGCCGCATTGCCATTGGTCACGTATTGCGTGGATGCCGAGATCGTGGTGTTCAGCTGATTTACCTGGACCATGCCCGCGGGGTTGTCTGCGGCGCTCTGCAGCTTCTTGCCAGTGGACAGCTGGTTCTGTGTCTTCGACATGGCCGCCTGCAAGGCGTCCATCTGGCTCACGGCGTCGGTCTGGAACGTGACGGTGGAGATTCTGGTCATGATCAGCCGTTCTGGATGGCGGTGATGAGGGAGTTGAACAGGGTGCCAGACACCTGAATCATCTGTGCGCAGGCCTGGTAGGCCTGCTGGTATTGCACCATTTTGGCGGCTTCCTCATCGAGGTTGACGCCGGACAGGTTGTTGCGCGTATCGGTCGCGGATTGATTCACCGACTGCTGGGCGGAGGCATTCGCCTGGGCCTGCTGGGTCACGACGCCGACCTGGCTGACCAGGTTGTTGGCGACACCCGTCAGCGATGTCGTTCCGCCGTTGAGCGATGCAGCCGACAAGGCGTCGATCATCGCGAAGGCGTTGCTGTTGTCGCCAGTGTTCGACGCATTGTTCGGGCCCACCGCAAACGTATCGTTCGTAGCGGGCGCGCCCGTGAGGGTCACCTGCGCGCCCAGGAAGGTGATGGGGCTTCCGGTGGTGTACGTGCCGGTGCTCACCGTCGTGCCACCGCCGTTCGTGACTTTGTACGAGTTCGTCCCGGTGAAGGTGATAGTGAAGTTACCGCCCGGCCACTGAGCCGGATTGGTGACGGCACTACCGGAGACCGCCCCGGTGCCGGTATTGCTGGCGCCGGCGACGGTCTGGATCGCCGAGGCCGCCGCGATCTGCGTCGGGCTCGTGAGCAGGACTGACAGACCGGCGGTGGCTCCTGCCGTCGGGGCTATAGAGAAGGTGTCACCGTTGTTGCCGGTGCCGTTCACGACGATGGACATTCCGGGGGCGACGAACGGGTTGCCTGCAGTCCCGGCGCCCGTCATAGCGACGCTCTTGCCGGTGGTGACGTCGGTCAGCTGCCAGGCGCCGCCCGTCATCTTCAGCTGATAATTGTCGGTGGTCAGCGAGCTCAGGCTGCCCCGCGTGATCGCCAGCGTTGCCGTGCCGGTGTTCGTCGTTGCGGCGTTGCTCAAGACGCCGCCGACGGCGAACATCGGCTGGCCAGTGGCGCCAGTGAGGTCCATACCCGAGGCCTGTGCCTGGTTGACGATGGTAGCGAGCCCGACGCTGAACTGGCCGAGCTGATTGATCGTCGGATCCAGCACCTGGCTGCGCACGGCGAGCAGCCCGCCGAGGCTGCCACCGCTGATTGCCTGGGTGATGTCGGTCGTGTTGCCGCCGCCGCTCACGATGCCGATGTCGTGCTCCGTGGCGTTGTTGGGATTGGCGATCACAGTCAGCGACTGCGCCGCGCCGCCGGTCACCAGCGCCTGTCCGGTGCCGATGTAGACGTTCATCGAGCCGTCGCTTTGCGCGGCTGTGTTCACCGTCACGAGCTGGCTCAACTGATCGACCAGGCTGTCGCGCTGATCCAGCAGGTCATTCGGCGTCTGGCCGGTGCCGGCGAGGTCGGCGGAAATCTGCTTGTTGAGGCTGGCGATGCTGCTGGAGAGACTGTTGATCTGCCCGACGTTACTGGCGAGCGTCTGCTCGATGCTCGAGCCGTAGGTGCTCAGCTGCGAGTTGTAGTTCTGCATCTGCTGGGCGAGCGCCTGGGCCTGGCTGAGCACGACCTGGCGCTGCGCGGTCGAGGAGGGCGAGCCGGCCATCGTCTGCAGTGAGTTCACGAAGCTCTGCAGGCTGGCGGTGATGCCCGTGCTCGAATCGCTCAACATATTGTCGATCTGAGCGGCCTGCGTGGCGAAAGTGTTCCAGCTCGAGTAGCCGGACTGCGAGGAGCGCACCTGGCCTGCGATGAGCTCGTCGTAGGAGCGCGTGACGCTCTGGATGGCCACGCCGCTGCCGATGAATCCGTTGGGGGTCGCCTGACCCGGTTGCTCTGCAAGATTGACCGTCTCGCGGCTATAGCCGGGGGTCGACGCATTCGCGACGTTGTTGCTCGTGACGTCGAGCGCGCGCTGGAAGGCGAGCAGGCCGGAGACGCTGGTGGAAAGAAGGTCGCTCATCCGTCATTGCTCATCGTGGCTCACCGTCGGGCTCACTGAGAACCCCGCCGCTCGTGTGAGCCGTTATCGGCACTTCGGGAGCGGACTTGAGGTCCGTCACACCTGCCGGTCCCGCCAGAACGCTCGATACGCTCTGCGCGAGGGCGCCGATCTTGCGGGCATAATCCGGATCCGTTGCGTAGCCACCGCGCTGCAGCCCGGCGGCGAAGGCCTGTACGTTGCCTCCCGTGTTCAGTGCGCTCGCGTAGCGCGGGTTGTTCTGCAGCAGCGTTACATAATCCTGCAGGCTCTCGCCGGGGCTCGCGTAGGCGCGGAATTGCGCTTGTATCTGCGTCGGAGTGCCGTTCGCGTACTCCTGCGTGGGAGCGGTGACACTCGGACCCGCCCAGCCCGCGGAGGCTTTCATCCCGAACAGGTTGTTGCTCGAGGCGCCGGACGCGTCCTGCGGCAGGTTGCGTCCCCAGTTGGTTTCGAGCGCTGCCTGGGCGATCAGGTTGCGGGGATCGACCCCGAGCTGCTGACCGGCCTGCTGTGCTTGCGGCCAGAGGCTGCGGACGAAGCTCTGCTGCTCCGCCGCTGAGGCTCCTTGCGTCGCGACATAGGCCGCTGCGCCAGCCTTGCCGTTGGCGATGGTGCCCGCCGCGGCAACGCCCGTTTGCGCCGAACCCCCCTGTCCGCCCGCGTTGCCGGGAGAGCCGCCCGAGGCGGCCTGCGCGCCGGTGCCGGAGCCCGCCGCACTGGCCCCCGCGACGCCCATCTTCTGCAGCTGTCGGATCAGCATGTCCGCGAGGCCCAGACCTTTGCCATGGGACATCTGCAAAGCGAGCTGATCGTCGAACATGCCCTGGTACATCTGCTCCTGATCGCTGCCAAACACCGGATCGGGTCCGTTGGCATCGCGCATGCTCTTGAGCATCATGCTCGTGAACATGCTCTCGAACTGACGCGCGACCTCGCGGATCGCGGCCGGGTCCTTGCTCGCCGCACCCCGCTTGAGGGCCGTCAGGCCCGCGAGGTCGGTGTAGACAGGAGCGTCGGCCGGTGTGATCGCCATGCGAGCGTGCTCAGATCACTATCAGCTCGGCGCGCAGGGCGCCCGCTTGCTTGAGGGCTTCGAGGATCGCGACCAGGTCCCCCGGCGCGGCGCCCACCTGATTGACGGCGCGCACGATCTCATCGAGGTTGACGCCAGCCTGGAATAGGAACATGCGGGCGTCGGCCTGCTGAACGTCGACGGTGCTGCGCGGGGTCACGGTGGCGGTCGCGCCGGGAGTGAAGGAGTTCGGCTGACTCACATCGTTGCGTTCCTGAATCGTCACCGACAAAGAACCATGCGCGACCGCCGCCGCCATGACGCGAACGTGCGAGCTGATGACGACAGTTCCGGTACGGGAGTTGATGATCACCCGCGCCGGCGCCTCGCCCGGATCGATCTCGATCGCTTCGAGCGAGGCCAGATAGCTGATGCGTTGATTGGCGTCGATGGGTGCGGTCACTCTGATGGAGACTGCATCGAGCGCCTCCGCCGTGCCGGCACCCAAAGTCTTGTTGATACCGGCGGCCACGCGCGCGGCGGTCGTAAAGTCCGGTGTGTTCAGGTTGAGCACCAGGTGCGAGTCGCTGGCAAACTTGACTGGCACCTCCTTCTCGACGGTGGCGCCGTTCGGGATGCGCCCGCTGCTGGGCACGTTGAGGGAAATCCGTGAGCCGTCCTTGCCGTTGATACCGAAGCCGCTCACGATCAGGCTGCCCTGCGCGAACGCATAGACCTGGCCGTCGACGCCGCGTAACGGAGTCATCAGCAGGTCACCGCCTCGCAGACTCGAGGCATTGCCGATCGAGGCGACAGTGACATCGATGGTCTGGCCGGTTTTGGCGAAGGCCCCCAGATCCGCCGTCACGGTCACCGCCGCGACGTTCT
>CAZLYG010000109.1:0-8255 GCA_964563075.1 uncultured Steroidobacteraceae bacterium
GCAAACTTCAGCAGCACCGGGCCGATCGTAATATCGACGGAATGGCTTGCCTTCGCTCGCAAGCCCGCGAACGATGGCAGGTCCAGCTGCGACCCCTGTGCGCAGGCCAGCAGGGGCAGCAGCAACGGGACGGCAAGCAGCAGTCGGCAACGCATGGAGCTCTCCCTTCAGTACCGGCGGTCTTCTGCCGTATACATACGTACGGAAGGACCCCGGAGGGTGCAGCACCGACCTACAGCAGAGGCAGATCCTTGGGCGTTGCCCACACCCCATGCACCTGGCTGGGATTGCGGAACGGCAGCACCACCCTGCCAAGTTCAACCATCGTGGTCGCGTCCACGATCAGGAGCTCGCAGCGCATCGTTTCCACATTGTGGACTGTAGCAAGCAGGTACCCGTCACCCTCCGCACTGTTGCCGGAACGGGGCACGAACGTGGGCTCCTGCACGATGTGCGTATCACCCACGAAGAACGAGCGCATCGACCGCTCCATCACGTCGAACCGTGCCAGGGTGTTGGTGGCTTGCGCGCGCGGATCCTCATGCAACCGCGCCCGGAAGGGCCGGCTGCGGTCTACATACTGGACATAGATGTAGCGGTGCGGGCGGGTGGCAAAACGATCATCGATGCGAGTGAAGCTGGTGACCTCCTGCTCGAACAGCACCTCCTCCCGGCAGGTGTCGCCATCGGCATCCAGGTCGAAGCACAGGCGGCGTATCGTGTTGGGATGCATTTTGAACGCTGCGCCGTGGATCTCCGGGAAAAATGGCCAGGTGTTGCCATCCGCCAGCGGCATGTCGAGAAACACCTTGTTGCCCTCGGTCCACGCGTTGGCCGTGTGTACTACCGAGCGCTCGGGGCCGCGGAACCAGCGGATCGCGCTCGCATCGCCGTTGCGGGGCACGATCCCGTAGAAGCTCTCGCGCCCCTGCTCCCAGCCCCAGTGGACCTTGCCCGCTCGCAAGCGCTCCTCGCTCGTGACAGCGGCCCCACCCGGTATGATGACGTGCTCGGGAGTGATCGCGATGTCATGCAACATGGTTGCATGCGGCACGTCGAAGCGCATCGGCGTGCGGATCACGCCAGACTTGTCGAAGGTGCACAGGAACACATCGCGCGTGGCAAGGCCGCTGGCCTCGTAACCGAAGGCCACCAGCTCGCCGGTCTGGGGATCCAGCTTGGGATGGGCCGTGAAGGTCTGGCTGTGCCAGCGTCCGCCGAAATCTTCCTGGCCGAGCGTCTGCAGCGTATTCGGGTCGATGCGGTACGGCAGGCCATCCTCCTTGGTGGCGTACAACCGGCCGGCCAGGATCACCGGAGTGGTGTTGGCCGTCGTGCGCTCACCGGGATTGGCGATGTTGCGTACTTCCGGATCGTCGGTGTACGGGTTGCGGTAGTAGCCGTAGAGCTGCTTGCGCGCCGCGAGCTGCCGGTCGAAGCGGTTGGTACGCACATAGCGGCCGCGATAGTCGGCAATCCCGTTGCGCAGACGAAACATGCTGATATACCCGTCGGCGGACACTGTGGGCTCATCCTCGAACCGGGGCGGGTAGAACCAGTCGAGGTGCATCCGGTAGAAAGCGCCGTCCAGCTCGGGAGGAATGCGGCCGCGGACCTCGCAGTCGAGCACTTCCGCATCGAAGCGCGCCGGACTGAAGTATCCGGAGTAAGCCCTTGTCGAGAAATCAACCATGATCCGCACCCCTTTGCGGGTTTGCCCCTCGCGAGCGGTCAGAAAATCTGCCCCTGGGCAGTCGATTCCAGCGCCCCTCGCGCGTCTCTCACGCGGCCCGGCACGGCCGGGCCGACCATGAGGTCTATCTTAAGGAGTCATTCACATGCAATACATGCTGTTGATCTACGAGGACGAGTCGCTCTATGGCGCGGGCAAGGCGGGCCCCGCCCTGCAGGAGATCGTGGCCAGGCACATGGCGTTCAGCCGGGAGCTGGGGGCAGTCCGGGTCGGGGGGGCGGGCCTGAAGGGCACGGCCACGGCCACGACTGTCAGGACGGCCGGCGGCAGCAAGACCGTGCATGACGGTCCCTTTGCCGAATCGAAGGAGCAGCTCGGCGGGTATTACCTGATCGACGTGCCGGACCTGGACGCGGCGGTCGCCATTGCCAAGAAGCTGCCTATCCTGCGCGACGGCGCCGTCGAGATCAGACCCCTCTTGGGACAGGGATGATCGGCGCGGCTCTGGAGCGTGTGTTCAGGGAGGCGAGCGCGCGCATCGTCGGCGCGCTTGCCTCCCGATTCCGCGACCTCAGCCTGGCCGAGGACGCTTTCTCAGAAGCGTGCACACGTGCCTTGGAGGCCTGGCCGAAGGAAGGCTTGCCACGCGATCCCGCTGCCTGGCTGTACCAGGTCGCAGTGCGGTGCACGCTGGATGCGCTCCGCAGACGGGAGGTCAAGGACCGGCTAGAGCCTGCTCTCGAACATGAGAGGCCGTGGACGAGCGCCGACGCCACACCGCAGGAGGACGATCTGATCCCGGACGAGCGTCTGCGGCTCATTTTCATCTGCTGCCACCCAGCCGTTGCAGTCGAGTCGCGCATTGCGCTCACCCTGCGTCTGGTGTGCGGGCTCTCCACAGGCGAGATCGCGCGCGCCTTCCTCACTTCCGAATCAACGCTGGCGCAACGTCTCGTGCGGGCCAAGCGCAAGATCGCAGAGGCCGGCGTGCCCTTCGAAGTCCCCGGGCCAGTAGAATGGTCGGAGCGGCTGGATGCGGTGTTGTCGACCCTGGAGATCGCATACTCGAAGGCGCATGAGGATGCCGCCGGGTCCGGGCCGCATGCGTCTTACTCGACAGAGATACTGCATCTGACGGCCACGTTGACCCAGCTCCTGCCCGAAGAGCCCGATTCACTGGCCCTCGCTGCCCTGGTGCGCTTCGCAGAAGCGCGTCGTCCCACGCGTCTCGACTCTCGCGGGACGATGGTGCCTCTTTCCGAGCAGGACCCGCGGAGCTGGAACCACGCGCTCATCGATGAAGGCAATGAATATCTGTTTCGGGCAGTGCGATCTGGTCCCCTCCGCCCACGCGTCGTTCAAGCGGGAATTCATGGAGCCTGGTGCTCGCGGCAGAGCCTCGACCAGCCGCCGCCGTGGCGTGCTCTTCTGAGCCTCTACGACGTCCTCCTGGATTTGGAGGACAATCCTGTCGTGCGCCTGAATCGAACTGTAGCGCTGGCAGAGGTCTCCGGTATCGATGCAGCGCTTGCGGAGCTCAGTGCGCTGGACGCTGAGCGGTTCCGCGATTTTCAGCCTTATCACGCCGTGCGTGCAGACCTGCTCCGCAGGGCGGGCCGCACCCAGGAAGCACGCGTGGAGTACGAAATCGCGATCTCGATGGTGAGCACCTCTGCCGAGCGCCAATGGCTGGCTCGGCAGAGGGATACGCTGCCAGGGTTGGGCGCTCGCTAACAGGTCGGAATCAGGGTCCGCCCGCCGCTTCAGGCACACGGTCCAGCTCGGAGACCGTCCCGCGCGGTGCCGATTTGGCGCGACGCGGGGCCGTCTCCTGCAGGAAAAATGCAAGTAGCAGTCCGACGATCTGTCCGCCGAGGGCGAAGTACAAGGTGTACTGCAGGCCGGAGTGCTGCGCGATGGCGCCGGCAATGTAGGGCGCAATGCCACCACCGAAGATCTCGCCGGCACCGATGACAATGCCGGCCGCCGAAGCGATCAATCCCACCGGTGCGGCTTCCGCCGGGATGGGGCCCGCCAGAATCGCCAGAGCGCCGAAGTTGAACATTGCGGCGACGAACAGCAGACCGAAGAGCATCCCTAAGCTGCCGGCACCTGTGTGGATGAACACCCACAGGAACACCGCGGCGATGATGAAGGACAACAGCGTCGCCGGTCGCCGCCCGATGTAGTCCGAGACGGTCAGCAATCCAAGCTGCCCGAGAGCTCCGCCGAAGCCGATGGCGGAGGTGACGAAGCCCATCTGCGGTCCGGTCAGTTTCAGGTAGTCGACCAGGTAGTTGGGCATCATCGCCGACAGGACGAAGATGCCCGTCATGGCGCACAGCAGGGTGACCATCGACAGCGGCACGTTCCGGTGTTTGAAGAGCTCCGACAGGGGCGCGCGCCTGGTTGCATCGCCGCCGCGGAGCGCCGCCAGATCGGACGGCTCACGAATGACGAACCACATGATCAGGGCCACGATCAGGCCGGGAAGACCGACGATCCAGAACACACTCCGCCAGGTCGTGATGAGCAGCAACTGTGTGGCCAGGATGGGACCGAAGCCGCTTCCGAACAGCGAGATGGTGCACTGGAAAATCCCGTTGTTCATCCCGCGCCGCCTGGGATGCGAGGCTTCGACGGCCACGGCGACCCCGGTGGGCGCGACCGCACCCTCGGCAACACCCATGACGCCCCGGATGAGCACCAGACTCACAAACCCGGTGACCATGCCGCTCAGCCCGGAGAGTAGTGAGAACAACACCACTGCGGGCACCAGCATGTTGCGCCGGCCGATGCGGTCGGACAGGCTGCCGATGAAAATCGCGGAAATGCCCCAGCAGACGCCGAGCGCGCCGACGAAAGTGCCGAGGTCCTGATAGTTGACGTGCAGGTCCTTCATCATCGCCGGAAAAAGTGGCGGCAGGATGAAGCGGTCGAGCCCGACCAGGCCGAAGGCACAGCTCAGGATGAGCACTGCCTTCAGTTCGTAGGATGAGTCCCACTTGCCGTTTGTCACATTCCCCCCTTGCGGCGCTTGTCGCCGGTTCACTGCCACCATGGCCGCCCGGACGGCCTTCTTGTTATTTCGCTGGCGGATCATGCTGCATGGCCACACGGCGGTCAATCAACATGATGTCTCGAGCCTGCATTCTTTCGTATCCTCAGGGCGTGAAGATCATTGCGGTCACGAACATCAAGGGTGGCGTCGGCAAGACGACCACGGCCGTGAACCTCGCCTATCTCTGTGCAACCGCGGGGCAGCCGACCGCTCTCTGGGATCTTGACCCCCAGGGCGCGGCCACGTACATCCTGCGCGGCGAGCCGACTGAGCGCGTATCGGCCAGAAAGCTGGTGACGGGCAAGCGGGAGCTGCCTGAAGTCGTGCTGCCGACACCCTATGCGCGGCTGGATCTGCTGCCCGCCGACTTCTCGTATCGCCACTTCGATGTCCACCTCAGCCAGCGCAAACGCCCCACGGAACGGCTGCTGAAGATGAGCCGTGCGTTGTCGGCTGCCTACGGCGCTTTGTTCCTCGACTGTCCGCCGGGAATTTCCCTGCTGTCGGAGAACGTGCTGCGCGCGGCGGACGTCGTCATCGTACCTCTGCTTCCCAGCCCGCTATCGCTGCGCATGTTGGAACAGCTGCGCGACTTCATCGCCTCCGAGGGCTGGAGCGATCTGGTGCTGGTGCCCTTCTTCTCGATGGTCGACCGCCGCAAGTCGCTCCACCGTGAGATCATCGAGAGCACGCGCAGAGAGTTCCCGTCGATCCTCACAGCGGAGATACCCTATTGGAGCGATATCGAGCGCATGAGCGTGCGGCGGGCCCCGCTTCCAGCATACGCATCCCGCAGCGAAGCCGCGCAGGCGTACACGGCGCTGTGGGCGGAGATCAGCCAGAGGATGAGCGAGCCGCCGAGCCGCGCCGCGCCACCGAAAGCCTCGCCGCAAGCACGACTGCACGATGACGCAGGAGCCCGGATGACAGTCAACTCTACGATCGTCAGCGACCTGACACGCGGTGGGCGGCTGGTGGCCGCCTTGAATCACGGCAATCCGATTCTCGTTCAACGGGACCCCGTCAGCGGCGCTGTACAGGGAGTGGCGCCCGCGTT
Organism: uncultured Steroidobacteraceae bacterium; assembly: GCA_964563075.1. Classification (GTDB taxonomy): domain Bacteria; phylum Pseudomonadota; class Gammaproteobacteria; order Steroidobacterales; family Steroidobacteraceae; genus 13-2-20CM-66-19. The sequence continues at coordinate 5,812 of CAZLYG010000109.1, forward strand.
GGCCCGGGAACTGGCGCATAGGCTCGGCACCACGCTCGAGTTCGCACACTTCGATTCCGCCGGCAAGGTGTTCGATTCCATCGAGCGATGGGATGTCGCATTCCTCGCCATCGATCCGGTGCGCGCAGCGGGAATCGCGTTCACCGCACCCTACGTCATCATCGAAGGCACCTACGTAGTCGCGGCAGCCTCGCCCTTCCAGTCGGTACAGGACCTTGACCGCCCCGGTGTACGCATCGCTGTAGGGCACGGCAGCGCGCACGATCTGTTTCTCACTCGCGCGTTGCGGCACGCCGAGCTGGTCCACGCCGCCACCTCGGCCGAGGCCCTCGATATCTTCCTGAAGGAGGGGCTCGAAGCGGCCGCCGGCATTCGCCAGCCGCTCGTGGCGTTTGCGCGCCGGCACCCGAATGTGCGCGTGCTCGCCGACAGCTTCAACCAGATAAAGCAGGCCATGGGTACCGCCCGCGGCCGCAGCGCCGGCGCGCTCTACCTGGGCCAATTCGTCGAAGAGATGAAGGCTACCGGCTTCGTTGCCGAGCAACTGCGCGCCACCGGCCAGCAGGATGCGCAGGTGGCACCCCCCGGCTGATCGCGCGCGGGGGTCCGCCCGGCCGGACCCCCGCACACCCTGTCAGAAGCTCATGCGGAAGCCCGCGCGCCACGTCAGGCCCAATGCGTCGAAGAAGATCGGGTTCGTGCCGCCATAGCCGTTGCTGGCGCCGAACAGGCCGCCGCCGATGGCAAACGGCGGCTTCTTGTTGAACACATTGTTGACCTGGACGAACACCTCCAGCCCCTTCAACGATTGCAGGTTGTCGAACGAATAGGTGCCGTTGAAGTTGAACAGGAAGTAGCTGGGCATGTGGTTGTCCTGCATCGGGTGCAGGTCGACGCCCGTGGCCAGCAGGTTGGGATTCGCCAGCGCGGCTGCGTACTGCGGCTGATCCGGCGTCACGCCGAGATAGTCGCGGATGCCGCGGCTGACGAAGTTCATGCTGGGCGTGAGGCTCAGAGGGCCGTTCGCCCAGGTGATGAGCAGGCTGCCGCGCCACTTGGCCGCCGGCGTGTTGTCCGCCAGGAAGTTGTTGCCCGAACCGGTCTGTCCCAGGATGTTGTACGTGTAGCAGGGTGCCCCGGGGAAGGTCGCCGTGCAGTTGGCGAACTTCTGCTCATCCATCCAGGTCGTGAGCAGCCGGGTGTTGATACTGCCGTACTTGCCGATTTGCGCGAGGTAGTTCAGCGAGAAATCGATGCCGCGGGTCTCGTAGAACGCACCGTTGAACGATGTCGAGACGAATGACGTGGCGTTGTAGGCGCCATGCTGCCATGCCGCAGCGCCGGTATAGCTGCCACCTGAGCAGTCCACCAGTGTCGGCACCGGGAAGCCCGCCAGCGTGCCGCACTGCTGTCCCGCGCCGTTATAGGCGAACGAGTTGAACGTCATCAGATCGCAGACCGCGGTCTCGCCCGCGCGGCACTGAGCCTGCGTGAGGGTGGGATTGGCCTGCTGGATGGCATCGTTGATCTTGATGTGGAACCAATCCGCCGAGAACTGCAGACCGGAGATCCAGTCGGTTGGCGTCAGGACGATACCCAGCGTCGTCGTGTCCGAAGTCTCCGGCTTCAGATTGACATTGCCCTCCAGATTCCACGTGCACGGATCGTTGACCCCGGATCCAAGGGGGGCGCAGCTGCCGAACGCGCTACCGGCCGTGATGATCTGGCCGTAATACAACTCGCGGAAGTTCGCGGCTCGAGCGTCGCGTGACTGGCTGCCACGGAATCGGACCCCATTGACGGGCTCCCAGATTACAGAGGCCTTCCAGGTCGTCAGGTTGTGCGTGAACTCCGGCTGCTGGCCATTGACTACGTTGATCCCATACAACGCTTTGTTGTCGTAATGCGACTCGCGTCCGGCGACGTCCACCTCCAGCACGTGGGCGAAGGGAAGATTCTTCGCGAGCGGGAGGTTGGTCTCGAGGTAGCCCTCCTCGACCGTGACGATGCCCCCGAACGGCTGTCCGTACTGGATGTTGAAATCGGTGATGGCGGCCGCGCAGTGAACGTCACTGTACGCGCAGCTCACCTCGTCGTTGTGACCCACCTCCTGGCGCCACTCGAAGCCGGCCGCGAGCGAGAACGGGCCGGCGCCGATGCCGTCGAAGATGTTGCCGGAAGCGTTGAGCGCACCGACGGTCTGCTCGTAGCGCAGTCTCTCATCCAACGGACCGAAGGAGTAGTTGAGGGCGTTCGCAGGGATAGCCCCGGTGCCCAGAGGGTTGATGGGAACGCACCCCAGCAGTAGCGCATTCACGTAACCCGGATTGCTCGCCGGCAGAGTCCCGCCGCCGTATTGGGTAACGGGCAAGCCGTTCGCGGCATCGTAAGACGTGCGGCACTCTGGCCCGTTTGGCCCCTGCACGGCATCGAGCGCCGCATCC
>CAZLYG010000109.1:8265-12688 GCA_964563075.1 uncultured Steroidobacteraceae bacterium
GCATCCAGGGAGTAGGCGCGGATGTTGTTCTGCAGGAACTGCTCGCGCTTCGTCAGGCCATACTCGAAGTAGGTGTCCCACGTCCAGGAGGATTGGCCGAACTTGCCGTCGAATCCAAACGTGAACCGCTTGACCGTCGTGGTGACGTCCGTGAACGTCGGCGCCTGCTCGGTCCAGTCCTTGCCGATGCTCAGCGAGGGCGGCAACAACGTACCACCGGGCCCCGGTCCGCAGGTGGCCGCGGCCGGGCCACTGCAGAATTGATTCTGCAGCGCGTTCACCAGCGCCGGATTGTTGACGATATAAGGGTTGTAACCGCCAGGCGCGACGCCCCCCGGCGCGATGACCGCGCCCGTCAAAGGATTGACCACCGGCGCAGTCGCACCCGTAGGCATGAAGATACCCGTGCTCTGGACACCGGCAAAGTTGGTTGTCTGCACCTTGCCCCAGTTGACGTCCGCGCTGAAATCGATGCTATCGGTCACCTTGGCGGTGAGCGAGCCCGTGATGACACCGCGGTTCACCGGCGCCATCAGATTGTCGTACTGTGAGCTCGGTACGCCCTGTCCGCCCGGCGTGAGCGTCGGCAAGGTGGTCGAAAGGAACGCAGTGGAATAGGGCTGTGCGCCCAGCTCGTAGGCCGTAGCCCCGGTCCCGTCCGGGCTCGCCTGCAGCACCGAGCTGTAGTTTGCGTAGGGGTTGGGAGGGAACGGGCCGGGCTGCGCCTGCTGGAAGACGCCCGGGAAAGTGATCTGGTTGTTGTGCAGGTTGTTGGACTGGCCGAAGACAGTCACGCCCGGCGCGGCCGCCGGAGTCGTTGGATTCAGGGAATACAGGCCCGGGTTCTGCGCACACCAGGTACGGACAGTCTCGCAGCCCAGCGCATCCTGCTTCTCGTATTCGCCACCGATCACGAAGTGCACACGGTCCTCGAACAGCCCGTGGCCGTACGCCGCCCCGACATGCCGGTCGCGCGCGTCGCTGTGGCTGGTCTCGGAGAAGTCGCCGTCGATCTTGCCTCCCTCCAGCTTGTTGTCGAGGATGACGTTCACGACACCCGCGATTGCGCCGGATCCATACGCCGCCGAGGCGCCGCCCGTCACGGTGTCCACGCGATCGACCAGGATCTGCGGGATGAAGTTGAGATCGACGCTGTCTCCCTGATTGGTCTGCACGACGCGCCGCGTGTTCACCAGCACCAGCGTGCGGCTGCCGAAGAACGGATTCAGGCCGCGCAGGTCGGCAATGTAGGCGCCGCTGAAGAAGTTGGAATTACCGGTGTTGGCCGGCGTGAATGTCGAAACGTTGGCCGGTGTCATCGTCAACGCCTGGCCGACGTTGACGATACCCAGGCTGTTCATGAGGTCCGGGTCGATTACGGTGGTCGGCGTCGGAGTGTTGAAGTCGTTGGTGCGCTTGATGCGCGAGCCGGTGACCGTCACCTCTTCGAGAGCGGCCGGCGAGCTGGCCGACGGTGCCGGCGCATTCTGCCCGTGTGCGCCCGTGGCGAAGCACAACGCCGCCGCCACCCCACAGGACAAGCTCAAGCCGGGATTGACAGAGTTGGAAAGCCCGGCTGCCCGCAAGGCAGCCGCCATGGCAGAACGTTTCGCAGTCATCTGGGTCCCCCTCCCGAGAGAAACGAACGTGTTGCGCACATGCCTCATGTTGCCGGCGCCTGTGTAGTTTCAGCGTCTGACAACACGTTGTCACCAGGCGACGGGTATCTTACCGTTTCAACGACGGCAAAACAGCGTTCCCTTGTAACAAGATGCCGGAGGTCGATGCCGGGGAGCAACAACGGCCGACGGCCCTGCCCGCGCTGCAGCCACGACGCAAAACCAACACACAACGACGGTAGCGGGGGCCGCTGCGCTGAAAGATTCGCGAAAGGTCCGCGGCGGAGCCGCGCGGTCGCGAGTCGCGCTGGCGGCGGACGCGGTCGCGAGCGGCGCGACCGGCGGACGCGGCAAAGAACACCAGGTGTTGCCGAGCGCGTCCGCTGCCGGGAACGACCGGGCGTTTGCCGCCTGAACGACAGGGTTAGAACATCTGCAGCTGGCGCCCGTCGCCGATCAGTACGTCAAAATCGAGCCCGAGCGCCGCCAGCACCGGCTCCGCGACGGGCTTGACCTGCTTGGCGACGTAGTGATCGCGGTCCAGCGCGTGCTGGATGTTGTCAGTTGGCTCCGGCCCGGCCACGGTCATGACATAGCTGATCGACCGGCCGGCTGGCTGGGCGGACTTGCGAGCGGCCGCCACATGCGGCGGTGTCGTCGCCGTGTACTCCTGGGCGCGTTTGCGCAGGTTCTTGCGGTACACCAGCGCCTCATCGAACGCGCCACTTCTGACGCGCTGCACAACGCTAATGAGATAGGAGTCGACCGGCTGGTCTGTAAACAGGCGTTGATAGAGCTCGCGCTGCACCTGCTTCGCGAGTGCCGTCCAATCGCTGCGGACAGCCTCCATTCCGACGAGCTCCACAGTGTTCGCGCCCTGGGTGCGCTGCCGCAATCCCGCATAGCGCTTGCTCGCACCGCGCTCGCTGTTGCGCGCCCTGGGCAGCAACAGCCGCAGATACAGCTTCTCGAACTTCAGCGACAGGCGGCTGACGAGCCGCCAGCGCTCCTGGATGCGCCGCGCCAGCTCACTGTTGAGCGTTGCCGCGAGCCGGCCGCCCTGCTCGGCGGCGACCTGCTCATCCGCGACCGCGGAGGCTACGAAGAGGCTGTCCGTATCGCCGTACAACACCCTGAAGCCACGGCTCTCGAACCACTCCTTGGCCCACAGCAGGATCTCCTTGCCCAATCCCGTGATGGAGTTCGCCAGCGCCGGGTTGTAGAAGCGGCATGCCGGGGTGCCGAGAACGCCGTAGAAGGAGTTCATCAGGATCTTGATGGCGTTGGCGGCGACCTGGTCGCCCGCCTTCTGCGCCGCCTCGCGACGCGGAAACAGCTCATCCAGCAGGCCCGGCAGAATCGCCGGCGCCCGCCGGAACGCGCCGCCGGGGGTACGAATGAGATCTTCGTCCGCTGCCGGGTCCGGGACGTACGCCAGCGGGTCGATGTTGAAAGTTCGGATCAAGCTCGGATACAGGCTCTTGAAATCGAACACCCACACGTTGCGATGCAGTCCCGATGCGGATTCCAGTACGTGCCCGCCCTGCTGCGCCGCGTGCACCGAGGAGTCGCTCGAGCGCACCGTGGGAGCGACGATGTGCCGCTTCTCCAACTCGCTCAGATACACGAAATCGAACGAGGCAATGCTGGCCGCGACGCGATCGGGCGTCATGCCCGCCAGCTGGCTGCGAGCGAACGCCAGGCGCACCAGGTCCAGCTTCTGGACGATGTCGTAGGCAAGCCGTGCGTCCGTGCGGGCGTAAAGTGCGAACGCCGGCAGATCGTGCCGATAGTTGTGCTGGATTTCCCGGATCCGATCCCTTGCATCTCCCTTTACGGCCTTGCCTTCCCCGAGCACGCTGCGCGCGACTGCATCGAGTGAGTAATCTTCCATCCGCACGAAGGCGCCGCGCAGAAGATCGATGCCGTCGAGGACGACGCGACCCGGAATCGTTGCCTGTCCGCTGCCGAAATAGCCCTCGGGCTTGCGCAGCCGGATCGCCCCGACGTCACGGCCGAGATCGAGCGGATGCCGCGTACGCGCAGCCACTCTTTCCAGCACTGCGAAATCGAAGTCGATCGTGTTCCACCCCGTCAGGACATCGGGATCCTGCGTCCTCACGCGATCGCAGAATGCCTGCAGCGCCGCCCGCTCATCGGCGCAGCGTGTCGCCCGCTCTGGCATCGGGCGATCGCTGCCATCGACGATCAGCACCTCGTCCATGCCCGGTGCGTACATCGAGATAGCCAACAGCCGCTCGCCCCTCGGATCGGTCTCGATATCGAAGGCCAGGACCCGCGGCTCCACGTCCACGTGGGCCGGGCGAATGACCGGATTGTCGAACACCCAGGCCAGATGCTGCCCCACGGCGGCATCGCCCTGCACGGCATCACCTTCGATCTCGCATCCGCCTTTGATGCCGCGCTCGATCAGGTAGCGCACGGCGAAACGCACATCGGCCTCGAACGTGTCGATGCCGGCCCCGTGCAGACGATCGCGCACGGCCGGCACGTCCCCCGGGGTCTCAGTCGCGATCAGCGCGACAGGTGTGCCGTCGAACGTGCGCCTGTCCACAACGCGCGGTTCAGGCGAGCCGAGATGCCGTGCGCGCTCCGCGTCCGCGGCGCGAATGTAGAAGTGTGGACGTTGACGATCATCACGCACCAGAAACGTGCCACCGTCAGCCAGTCGGCCATAGATGTGGACGACCGTCCGCCGCCCTTGGGAGGGTCGCGACTCGACCCGATAGCTTGCCTGGAGAATGAATCCGCGCGCGCTCGCCACCGAGGCATTATGATTCGCC
>CAZLYG010000110.1:0-8001 GCA_964563075.1 uncultured Steroidobacteraceae bacterium
TACCAGCCATCAGAGTCGTCATAGAGAATGACGATGGCGGTCTCACGCCATTCGGGTGACTGCATGATGGCATTGATGGTATCGACCAGGAAGGTCTGCTCATCGAGCGGATCCGAATAGCCCGCGTGACCGTCCTGGTAGGCGGCGGCCTTCAGGATGCTCACCGCCGGCAGGTTTCCGGACTGCAACGCGGTGTAGAACGCAGACAGATCGTACTGATGGTTGGCCTGGTCGGCCTTGCCGATGTTGGCATTCGAGCTGGGTGGCAAGTGCTTCGGGTTCTGCGTGCTCGCCCAGTACTGAAAGAACGCGTGGTGCGGAATGTAGTCCACCACGGGAACTCCGCCGACGTTGTTATGTGTCTTGGCACACGTCGTATCGCCGAAGCCGCCCATGAACGCGCCCCAAGTGATGCCGGCTGCATTCAACAGATCGCCGATGTTCCTGCCGGACATCAGGATTTGAGTGCGCGTCGGGCTGGAGCAGATGTCGTTGGCCGGATCTGCATCACCGATTACAGCGCCCGAAGGGGCGGCGTTGGCGATGAAGCCGCTACCGGAGAGGCCATTCATGATCGTCCCCGAGAAGGTCGTGCCCGCTACGAAATTGAGCAAGCCGGGCGTGGAGGGCCCGAAAGTCGTGCCGTAGGAATTGTCGCTCATTGCGAAGTGCTGCGCGTAATTCCAGAGCGCAGTGACCGTGTTGCCGTCGTAGTATCCGAGCGTGCTCGCCTGTCCGAGCACCGGATCGGCGCAGCTGTGCACGAGGAACCGGTCCATCAGGCCGCCGTGGAATGCAGACTGCTCGTCCCTGTAGCCGTGGTCCTGATCGCAGGTCAGAGGTACGCTGCGGTCGATCCGGAACGGGTTGGTGCCGTTTGGATTGTTGGTAAGCAAGCCCGCCGCCTGCAAGTTGTTGACCCGCGGGGTGTCGGGCCGCACACGCCCGAAGTACGCGCTACCGTCCTTGTTGGTGAGGGCGTGGGGATAGGTACCGAAGTAATGATCAAACGAGACGTTCTCCTGAAAGATCGCGACGATGTGCTTTATGGGCGTGGCCGTTCGTGAGTCCGCGTCCGTATCGGCCGCGCTTGCCGCAGACACGACCGCCAGTGCCGCGCAGACCGCGGCGGCAAGGGATGTATGAGACTTGTTTGGCTTCGACATTCGCACAGCTCCTCGTTTATCTGGGTATGGGGCTGGGACGCGAGTCACCGCGTCGACCTGTATCCGCTAATGTAAGTAGCCGATCGTTACGCGAGGATTACACCCAAGCTCCCGCGTGCTACGGGAACGCTTTGCGGGGGTCACTGGAGACTGCCGCTCGGGCCCTGCGGCCGGGCTCAGACGCTTACGCGCGGCGCAGACTGGCAGCGATAGGACTCACTTGTCCCGGCACGACCGTGTTGACGGGCGCCTTCCGCGCCTAAGCCCGACCCTCCTGCACTTACAGGATGGCGTTACTTCGCGCTGATCGTGAAGGGCTTGCCCTTTTCGCCGACCTGGAAGATGAGCAGCTTGGCAGGTTCCGTTTGGCTCAGGTTCCGCAGCGCGCGATGCACGTGCATGGCAGGCTCGTAGAAGAAGTCGCCGGCGGTGTAGGTCTTGGGGTCACCCGGGTCGACCTGATTCTCAATCTTGCCTGCCAGGATGTACGCAAAGACAGGGCCGATGTGCTGGTGGGGCGGCGATGCGGCCCCCGGGGCGACGGTGAGAGTGATCACAGTCACTTCAGGATTGTTGATGTCCCCCAGTGGCTCCTGCATCAGCACCTTCACCGGCACGGCGGAGCCGCCTGCCGCATGGCTGTGCGGATTCGGCTGTTCGGGTGCGGTCCGCGCGCGCAGGACAGCAAGCGGAGCGCCCGATTTCAGCCGATCTCTCTGGAACGTGTGCAAGCGAGCCCCCGCTTCTGTTGTATGACAATCGCGCGCTTGGCAATCAGGCTCCTCATACCGCTCATGTCAAAGCTCGCAGGCCACTAGCCGGCCATTCCTGATGGGCACGCGAGCGGCCCCTTTTTGCGAAAGGAGAGAAAGGACGAGCACGAGCGGCAGTGAGCCGCTGGGCGAGTGCGGCGCCGAGCGGCGCGACGTGTTACCTGGCTGGGATATCGGCGTAGACCAGGCTGCCCCTCCGGCGGCATGAGGAATACCATGGCAGCGCGCGCGCCTGAGGCGGCGCTCCCTTGTTTCAAACACGTGCGCCCGCGGATTGATGGGCGAGCCATAGCGAGAGAAGCGCGCCGAGGGCGAGCAAGGCGACGTTGCAACCGAGGGCCAGGGTGAAAGCGTGTGCGTATGCGCTGATCGTCTCTTCAGTGCCAAGTGCGTAGTAGAAGACACCACCGATGACAGCGACCCCGAGCGCTGCACCGATCTGAAAGGTCGAGATCACTACGCCGGAGGCCAGGCCGGCATGGCGCTGATCGATGCCACCGAGCACCGCCTTGATCACCGAAGGCATGACGATGCCAAAACCGACACCGGCAACGACCAGGCCGAGCTCGAAGGCCTCCGCCAGCACCTGGCTGACGGCGACCATGACTGCGCCGAATCCGAGGATCTGCAGAACGAACCCGAGTGTGAGAGCACGGACGCCCAGGCGCAGCATGATCGCGGAAGAGACGAGCGAGCTGATGAAGTAGCCGACGGCGAACGGCAGCGTTGCGATGCCCGCCTCCAGAGGTGATCGGTGCAATCCGTTTTGCAGATAGACCGCGAAGGTGAGGTAGAAGGAGGACAGCATGTAGAACGCCAGAGCCATCGCCAAGCCGGTCGCAAATCCGCGGCTGCGAAACAATGACAGTGTGACCAGGGGACTCCCTCCTCGGGCGGAAAGCCGAGCCTCGCCATCTATGCTGCGCCCGCCTACCTGTCTCGCCAGGGCGGCAGCAACGACCCCACGCGTCACGAGTGGGTCGGGCTCGATGATTCGCTGGCCACCACGGTAATCGGCCGCTGGATGGGCGAAAATGTTCGAGATGCTCAGATCGTTCTTCGGGTCGATGCGCTTCCCGCCCTGAGGGAGGCGGCATGCGCCGGCACCGGTGTGGCGCTGCTGCCTTGTTACTTCGGTGACATGTGCGGTCAATTGCGTCGCACCTCGCCCGCCGCTCTTCCCGAGCCGCATTCGGCCCTCTGGCTCCTTACGCATAGCGACTTGAGACGTACGGCTCGGATCCAGGCCGTCATGGACTTCTTCGCGATCGCGCTCGGTTCGGAGCGCGCCCTTATCGAGGGCAAGCGGCCGGGGAAAGTGGCCTCCCGGCCCTAGCACTGCCGTAGCGCGCGGTGCGGATGCCTTGCGCACTGCACGGTGGGACGCCGCTACGAACGGCTGTGTCGCATTTGGCGCAACCGCGCAAGAAACTCCGGCGGGGCCGCTCAAATTGGGGTACTGTGGAACCCGGTTCGTGACCTTTGGCCTTGCTTACATCGCTGCGGGAGCCCTTGAGGCATCGTCGGCGATGTCCCCACCTCACAAAGCTCCGCGACCGAAGGCGCAGGGATCCTCACACCTGCCCCGCGTGTATCCCTTCACTCCCGAGTATCCCAGTGACCAAACTATACATCGGAAACTTACCGTTCACGGCGACCGATGAGAGCGTGCGTTCGTTGTTTTCGCAGCACGGGGTCGTCGAAAAAGTAGCTTTGATCAGCGATCGCGACACCGGTCGTCCGCGAGGCTTCGGGTTCGTGGAAATGTCCAATGCCGACGCGGCACGCGCTCTGCAGGCGTTGAATGGCACAGACATGGATGGGCGATCGCTGAAAGTCAGCGAGGCGCAGGAACGCGACAATTCGGGCGGACGCGGCCGCGGCGGCGGCCCCCGCCGCTACTGATTGAGGGCATTCTGCTCGCCCGGCAGCGGCAAGCGCTGTTGCCAGTCGCGACGCGACCGTGCCGAACGGCCCGCCCCTGTCAGTCCAATCCTCGAGGACCGAAGCCCATGTCCAGACCGAACTACCACCAGCAGGTCAAGAAACAGAAGGAACGCGCCAAGAAGGCTCGTCACGAGGAGAAACAGCAGCGCAGGTCAGCGCGCCTCAGCGCCGCAGGAGAAACGAGCGAAGATGGCACGGCGGCCGGAACCGGAGTGCGCAACGTGCCGGCTCCTGACACGACGCCATGACGCGAGGCCGCCGCACCGGATCCCATCTCCATGACCGCCACTAGGATTTCCTCGGCGCGCGCCCCAGTCGGCGACGACCGGGCACTGCGCAACCTCCTGGAAGAAGTGCCGGAAGCCGAGGAGCTCCCCGCACTGCTGCGTCAGCCTTGCTTCGCGCGTCGCTGGCAGCATTCGATGCAGCGCAGTTTCTGGATCAGCAGTGACGGCAACACTGCGCTGTGTCTGACGCTGACCGGCCTCGATATCGATGAAATGGTCGCGATCTGGGTCGCCTTCGACGGCTATCGCACCCGACCGGGATTCAGCCTGTGCGCTGCATCCTTGGGCGAGATCATCGAGGCGGAGCTCGGAGTCGACGTCGAGCTCGAGAGTTGATCACCCTCGTCTTTCGTCCGGTGCTCGGCGAGTCGCCGGTCAGTGTTCGCGGCGCGTACTTCAGGATCTGCGCGGATGCAACGCTCCGGGGTCCTGACAACGCCATTGCGGCAAGTTACTGCAAAGGCCTTTGGCAACTCGGGCATCGGCTGCACCGCAGTCTCGAGTGCAGCGGGCCGCTCTATCTTCGTGTAGTCAACAGCCGTGGCAAGTATGAGCGCAGCGGTCCCTACGACTTTGTCAAAGCGCTCGAGGGAGGGGTCTTCACGCACACGGACTATCTGGGTGCCTATGCGCTGGAGAGTGCGGGAATAGGCGCGTCAGAGCCATGGCGCGAAATTGCATTTCTCTCGAGGGCTGCCTGACAATCCGAAAGTGAAGCGCTCGAGGCTGGATCGTGATAGGGTAAGTTTGGCCTCGTGAATTTCCGCCTTGCCCGCCCCTGGCCGGCGCATCGACGCGCTCATCCTCGGCCACCGGACTGCCATCTCAGAAATCCCCGTGACCGGAGGGCAGACCGCTTCTGCTTGTTCCTCAGGCCTTACGAGCGAGTATTTCAGTGACCAAACTCTACGTTGGAAATCTCCCCTTTACGGCCACCGAAGATGCCGTACGGGCTTTGTTTGCTCCCCATGGCTCGGTGGAACGAGTGTCCATGATCACCGATCGGGATACCGGGCGCCCGCGCGGTTTTGGCTTCGTCGAAATGTCGAATGCCGATGCTGCGCGTGCGATGCAGGCGCTCAACGGCACTGACTTCGACGGGCGCGCGCTGAAGGTCAATGAAGCGCAGGACCGCGAACGCTCAGGCGGTGGGGGCCGGGGACCGCGCCGGTACTGATGCATTCTTCAACCCTTCAGCGAGCTGCGTTCTTCGATGGACTCCACATGAGTGACTATGAGTTCATGATGTCGCTGCGCATCCGGCACCCACGTATTGACCCGGCAGAGATCACGGTGGCACTGCGCATCGAGCCGCAGCACACGTGGCGAGCGGGGGACGCGCGGCGCGACTCGGCAGGCACGGAGCTCGGCGGGAAACACCGCGAGAGCTATTGGATGGGCCAGCTGATGAGCAATCCCGAGCTGGCTCGCGATCAGGTCGGCGTCGAGAGCGAGATCCTGCGCGCGCTGGGGACACTGCGCCGCTCCCCGGATTTTCTCGAGCGACTCAAAGAGGAAGGCGGGTCCGCCGAGCTGCACGTCAGCCTCTACGCGCGCGAGGAGTTCTGTCTGGAGCTGCGGCCCGAGTCGCTCTCCCTTCTCGGGCGTCTGGGGCTCACCATCGCCCTCGAGGTCAAACCCAAACCACAGGTGCCGAGTACCGATGCGCTCAACTAACGGGCACCCTGCGGCCCAGAAGGGTGCATCCGGATTTCAGGATCGAGCGGCAAGACTGCGTAGTGGCCGCATTGCCGCGCCCCTGCTTCGCGAGCTTTCCCCGAGCGCGACCCATGTCACCGTGCGGCTGCAGTTCCTGGCGCAAGAGGGGCCGGCGCACGCGGATCAGTGCTTCGTCCTCTACCCCGGTGCCCGAGCCTATTTTGGCTTCTCGTGTCCCTATGGGGATTGCGATGGTATCTACGATCTGACACAGGCGGCGCAGTCCGCTCTCGAGCATCCAACGGCGCACGCCAGCGGAATACTCGAATGCGTTGGGGCACGTTCCCGTCACCGAACCGCGCGCCAGCCCTGTGCCCTGCAGGTGAGCTACACCGTGACCGCGGAAAATCATCAGCAGGCTGCCTCGCAACGCCGACTGGAGCCCACTGCGCCTCAGACCCTGTGATACATGGCCCTTCCCCTGGCGCCATAGAAGGAGACCTCGATGAATGAGACCAATCTGTCGGAGGCCTTCGGGCTCTACAACGTGAAGCCCGCGCGACGTGCGCGCTCCGCCATGACGCAGGGGGGCGATCTCGTGATCAGCTGCAGGTACGCAGGGTTCAAGAAGGCACAGGTGGAGATCCTGAGATACGAAGAGGATCTTGCGGGTGAAACCGGCGAGATCGCGCAGGCCTTACGGGTGCATCTGGCAGAGGCGCTGTCAAGCGAGTGTGAGGTGCGCGTCATCGTCGCCGTCGAGACGGTAGGACCAAAGACGGATACCGGCTCCATGCCCGCCCCCCGCACAACCTATTACGCGCGCAAAGACCTGGTGGGGCGAGTGTCCTCTTTCGACGGGGAGCGGTTCGTGGTCGACTTCCGTCGGGAGCAAACGGCGGTGCAGCGGAAAGCCTCCAAGGGAACGCTGCCCGCAGGCGGGATGACCTGAGGCTCAACTGCCGGCGTCAGCGGATGCCCCTCCGGCGTCAGCGGATCCCTCTGCCAGAGCAGCCGGGCCCTCGGCGTCCAATTCGAACACGTGGTCGTCGTAGTCGAAGAAGTACAAAGCCCTGTCCGCACGTGCCCTTATGAACTCACGCCCCATCGCCTGAAGTTTGGCGGCGGTCGCTTCGATGATTTCCGGTGTGGCGCAAAAGGCAATGTGGTCCCCGGTCCGGGCACGTTGAACGGGTGCGCCAACCAACACGATACAGATGCCTCCCAACCCGAGGAATGTTTCCAGATGACCCTCCTGGTCCGTGCGCTCAGTCACCCTGGCGAGCGGCAAGGCCGCCTCACCCGCGAGAAGATCTCCGCCGCGGCGCTGTCAATCGCGGACGCCGAGGGTTTCGATGCCGTTTCCATGCGACGGATCGCGGCTCACCTGGGGGCGAGCACCATGAGCCTGTACTATTACGTGCACACAAAGGCCGATCTCCTGGCCCTGATGGACGATGCACTCATGGGAGAGGTCCTGGTCCCGGAAGGCCAGCTCCCTGGCGGATGGCGCGAGGCCCTGTCGGCCATTGCGCGCCGCACCCGCGATGTGTTCGCCCGTCACCCTTGGGCGCTCCTGTCGATGCGGGGGGCACCGCCGGGCCCGAATGCGATGCGGCACTTCGAGCAGTCGCTCGAAGCTCTGGAGGAAGCTCCACTGAGCCCGGAAGGCAAGCTGACACTTCTGCAGCTCGTAGATGACTTCGTTTTCGGTCACTCGCTGCGTGCCGCGGAAGCGAAGTCCTGGTTCGGCGACTCCGATCCAGCTCGATCCGCCGAGGCGCTCGGCCAGCAGCTCTTCAAGACGGGCGCCCTTCCTCGCACGGAAGCGTTGCTCGCACAGGCAAGCTCGCGGGATGCAGCACGGCGCCGTCAGTGGCTGACGGAAGACCGGTTCGAGCGCGCGCTAGGGGCTGTGCTCGATGGAGCCGCGCAATGCTTGTCCCAAGCAACACCGAGTGGGCGCCGTCGTCCATCGCGACGAGGCAGGTGAGCCGTCACGGGCCCCCACACCTTCGTGGGGACCAACAACGCAGCTCCGGCTGTCAGGCGTCGCGGGCTTGCGTCAGGCCAACATAGGCTCTCCTGATGTCCGAGATGCGCCCTGCGCCGGCCGCCCGCATGGTCAGCGAGAGCTCCTGGATGAGCTTGTCGTAGACGCTCTTGACG
>CAZLYG010000110.1:8011-12584 GCA_964563075.1 uncultured Steroidobacteraceae bacterium
TCTTGACGCCATCAGACCCTCCGAGCGCCAGGCCGTACATGATCGGCCGGCCCATGGCCACGGCGTCAGCCCCCAGCGCCAGGGCCTTGAACACGTCCTCGCCGCGGCGGAAGCCGCTGTCGATGATGATGGGCACGCGCTTGTCGACGGCCTCGGCGATGGGGCCCAGCACATCGATGGTGGCCGGCACTCCGTCGAGTTGTCGTCCGCCGTGGTTGGATATCTGGATTCCCGCCACACCGTGCTCCACCGCCTTGCGGGCCAGGTCGGCCGACAACACGCCCTTGAGGAGCACCGGCAGACCGGTGGCCTTCTGAATGAATTCCACATCGTCCCAGCCGAAGCTGCTCTTTGGCGCGCCGCGCTTGATGCCCGCGCCCGGCGCGCCGGCGGTCACCCGAGCCGTCGCGGCTGCAAGAGCCCGCCCAACCGGGAAACCGGTGCGCTGCAGTTCCTCGGAATTACCCGCGCCCAATGCGTCGATGGTGAACACCACCGCCGAATACCCGGCCGCCTTGACTCTCTTCAGCAAGGCGCTCGCGTCGCCGCGATCCGCAGGTAGATAAAGCTGGTACCACTTGGGCCCCGCGCCCACGGCCTCGGAAATCTGCTCGAGAGTGGCCGTCGAGGCGCCGCTGGCAGTCATCAGGAGTCCGGAAGCCGCCGTGCCCCTGGCCGTGCCGATATCGGCGGTGGTATGGAACAGACCCTGGCCGCCGACCGGCGCGGTGAGGAGTGGCGCGGACAGCTTCATGCCCATCAAAGTAGTGGACAGATCCGGCAGGGGCGCGTCGCGCAGGTATTGCGGCTCGATGACGAAGTGGCCGAACGCCTTGCGATTCTCATGCAGGGTCCACTCGGCCCCGACGCCCCCGGCAAGGAATGAGAACGGCCCAGGCGTCAGTACCTTGGCGGCGCGCTCCTCCAACTCCTCCAGGTCGAGCAGCTTGATCGGCCCGACCGCCGAGGGCGGCTCCGGCAGCGCCGCCTCCTGCGCGAAGCTCAGCGACGGGCCGGCGGCAACAGCGCCGGCGGCGCGCAGGAACAGACGTCGATTCCACTCCACAGTCGTTTCTCCCCCTCTTCTTTTGGTGCTCGGAAGTCTATTCTCTCCGGCCCAGTCCCCGGGAGAATTGCATGAATTCCGCAGTCATACGTGCTCTCGTTCCGACCGCCGCTGCGCTGGTGGTCGCTGGCCTTGCGCTCGCACAGAGCGACCCCAGGGTGGGCACCACCGTCAACGATCCTGTGGGCCCGGTCCCGGATCCCACCCACGTTCCGGTGATTTTGCCCAAAGACATCAAGTGCGTGGGCAAGGAAGGCGTGGCGCAAACCTGCAATCTGTTCGGAGATCCGAACAAGGCCGGCCTGTACGGCGTGATCATCAAATGGTGGCCGGGTCATTTCTCCAAGCCACACTTTCACGATCAGGACCGCTATGCCTATGTGCTGTCAGGTACCTGGTGGGTGTCCACGAGCAACGTGTATGACGAGCGCACCACCTACCCTGTCCACGCGGGAACGGTTTCCATCGACGTCAAGGACACCGTGCATTGGGATGGGGCTCGCGCGGGTGAGCAGGAGCCCGCTGTCCTCGAGCTCGTGGGCATGGGACCGGTGAAGACCATTCAGGTCGATGAGAACGGGAAGCCGATTTCCAGGCCATAGTGGCAGGGGGCCCGGTGGCAGGGCCCCGTGGCAGGGGCCCGCGCAGCCTATTTGATTCGGTCCTGGATTTTCGCAAGACCGGCCAGCGCGCATGCCTCGTCCTTGTCCCCTCCCGGCGCCCCGGACACGGCAAATGTACCGATCAGGTCGGAGCCCGCCTTGATCGGGATCGCGCCACGCCGGGCGGTCTCAATCAGGGGATTCGCCTTTATTTCCGCCGCGAACGCCGTGTCCGCGGCAGCCTTCGCCGCGACCTCCCCGCTGGTCATCCCATACTTGAGTGTCGCCTGAGCCTTGCTCATTGCGATTCTCTGCGTGATGGCCGCTGCGCCATCATTGGAGATCAATACGATCGGCACACCGGCGGAGTCGGTGATGAGCGCGGTTGTCTTGTAGCCATTGGCCGTGCATGCGGCATTGGCGGCTGTAGCGGCCTCGATCGCCAGTGCGGTGCTGATGCCGTGGGCACGCGGCGGCCGGGGCTGCTTGAGTTCGTCCGGTGTCGGCGGCGGCGCAATGGTCGGTCCCGGACTCGTATCGGCCAATACGGGTGCTGCCGCGAGCATCGCTGCGACGAATAGAGCGCTCTTCATGATGTCCCCTCCTTCGGCTTTTCCGCAGATCATAGCATCCTCGGGCTCGGAGTCTGCAGAGCGACGGCCATCACTCAATCGGCGATCGCATCGTAGCCGTCGCCGATGAATTCAACGAAGCAGAACCCGTGACCGAAAGGGTCCGACATCAAGGCTAACTTGCCCCATTGGGAGGTCGCTATCGCCGCCTCGAGCCGCGCGCCGGCGGCCAGTGCGGCCTGAACTGCGGCCTCGATTTCCTCGACGACGAAATCGAGGTGTACGGGCGTCCAATGACGGTCATACCTGCGCAGCTGCCCGCCCTCGCTCCCAGCGACTGTGCCCGCTGCCTTCACGAGCAGGTAAATCGGCGCCGGGCCTCCCAACATCTCCACGCCACTTGGTCCGAAGCGACGGCCGGCTTTCAAGCCGAACGCGGCGTTGTAGAAGCGCACGGCTCGGTCGAGGTCGTCGACGTCGATGTTGACCATGAAGCTCATCGGCATGGCCCTGCTCTCGTATAGGCGTTGGTGTTGGCGCCATACACCGAGCTGGTCGAGGCGTACACCGGGTGCTCCACGCCATTTCGGCAGCGCGATCGGCGGCGACGGCGCTTCGCCTTGTCCGCCGTCTACGGCCGTGGCGGCGCGGGGGCCGGCCCGATCAGAATGAACGTTGCCGTCGGTTTGCCGTTCGTTCCGGAAGTGGTCATTGCGTTGACCTCCAGACCCGCCCTGAGGCCCCCAACTCCCACCTCCTTCATCCTCGTGATGACCGTGTCCTGCTTGACCAGCACATGACGTGTCGTACTCTTGCCATAGTCGATATCCATCTCCTTGCCCGCGGGAGTGGAGGTGACGGATTTCACGTGCCCATTGGTCATGGTCAGTCCGGAGTTGTTCATCGGAAAATTCACATTCGGTCCGTTGTCCCCAAGGTGGACTTCCGTTGCGGTACCGGAATTGCTGTCGGTGGCGCTGTTCTGATTAGACGTGCCGAGATAGGCGCCTGGCTTGATATCCCTGACGCTCGCCTCTTCCCTTGCCAGCACGCGCGTCCGCGCCGTGATGGCGATATCAACATCGCCGTGCGCCGTCGCGAGTGTCACGTCGCTGGCCGTCGCTGACTTGACCGTTCCGGCGATGCGCGTGCCTTGGGGGCCCGGCTGCTGCGCGCCGGCGGAGATGGCGACGACGATAAGCAGGCTGGCGGCGATCATAGATTGAATAGACATGAGTTGCTCCCGTGGTAATGACAGCGGCTCACCCAGTCGCTGTCGCCATTCGCTGAATTTCGTCGAGGGCGCGTTCGAGCTCCGCCGGTTGCAGCGACGCGGCCAGTTTTTCCGCACCCAGCTGTGCCAGCAGCTCCGGTAGCCGGCCGCGGAGCGTGCGCATCGTCCAGTCCAGCATCGGCCCGTTCGCGAGGCGATCGAAGTGGACGAGCATGTTCCCTCTACCCGGAATAATGTAGTGGTAATGCGGCTCGTCTGCGAAACAATCGAAGCGCAAGTACTCAGCCATCCCGTCGGTGGCGAACACGTGCACGCAGACTCCGCCGTCGACCTGCTCGGAATGGAACAACGAATCCGGGCCCGCGGCGGCAATCTCTTCGGCGGTGAGCTTGGCCGCCTCGGCCACGGGGTCGAACACTCGCGGCTCGATCCCGAAGGTGATCGGTCCAGCGGCGACGAAAGTCGTCGCCCGCGGGTCGTGCGGCACAGGAAACGAGGCGACGAATGTCCCCATCCTTTCGGTGTCGATCATGATTTCTTCATTGCGCCCGTTGCAGCGCCGCTTGCTTGCTTTATATCCATCGGTAGCTTAAGCGTTCGGCGGCCGGATGAAAAATCGTCTGCCTTCACAGGATCGACTTGAGCTGATACGCAGCGCGCTCAGTCGCGCACAGGGGGAACGATGAGAGTGCCTTACGCGCAAAAGTGGCAGCCGGAAACGGACCAGCTGCGGGAGATTGTGCTTGCCTGCGACCTGAGCGAGGAAACGAAGTGGGCCAAGCCCTGCTTCACCTACCGGAAAAGGAACGTGGTCATCATCATCCCGCTGAAGGACGCGTGTGCGCTGTCGTTCTTCAAAGGCGCGCTGCTCAGCGACTCGAAGCACATCCTCCAGAAGGTCGGCCAGCACACGCAGGCAGGCCGCTGGATCAAGTTCACCTCTCGCAAGGAAATTACAGCGATGCAATCGATTCTGACGAACTACATCCGCGCAGCTATCGAGATCGAGAAGTCAGGGAAGAAGGTTACCCTCAAGAAGAATCCCGAGTATGCGGTCCCTGAGGAATTACAGGCCAGGCTGGATGCAGACTCGAAGCTG
>CAZLYG010000111.1:0-6778 GCA_964563075.1 uncultured Steroidobacteraceae bacterium
GCAGGTGTCGGAGGCGACGAGACAAGAAGATCAAGAAGAATAGTGGGGGGAGCAAAGATGGGGCGGTACTCGCTCGCCGCGCACGTGTACCTGTGTGTGAATGACGAGCACGTCGTGCTGCTGGATCTGAAGCGGGATCGCTATTTTGCGCTCGAGGCCGCGGCCACTGCGCCGCTCAGCGGCCTGGTTCCGGGATGGCCGGTGCGCTCCCTGGACGCTCCGGTGGCGGGAAGCTCAGATCCGGAGCAGGCGGAGCAGATTGCCGCCGGTCTGCTGGAGCAGGGGATCCTCACGGATGACGCCGCCATCGCCAAGGACGCCTCTCCCGTGCGTAGCGTCGTACCTGCACGCGAGCTCTTGTCTTCGGATGAGTACCAATCCGCGCGCCCGGGCGTGGGTGCCGCACTCAACCTCCTCGCAGCCGCACTGTCTGCGAAGATGGCGTTGCGCTTCACGGCGTTCGCGAGGGTCGTGGAGCGCTTCGCTGCGCGCAAGCGCAGAGCCGACGGGCGCTCGCCGCAGTTGGACATGGAGCACGCACGCGAGCGGGTCCGCCAGTTCTTGCGGCTGCGCGTGTTCTTCTTTTCCTCCCGGAGCGAATGCCTGTTCGATTCGCTCACGCTGCTGAACTTTCTGGCGCGCTACGGGATCACTGCGGACTGGGTGTTCGGAGTGCAGGCGCGGCCGTTTGCCGCCCACTGCTGGGTACAACTGCAAGACGTGGTATTCAATGACACCGTGGAGCACGTCAGCGGGTATACGCCCATCATGGTGGTGTGAGCGGGAAAGGACTCAAAGGGTGTATCGATATCTTGCGCTGATCTGGAACTGCGCCGATGCCGGCAAATCCGCGTGCGCCGCTTCCCTGATCGAGCGACTGAGCTCGACCCCGGCAAGCTGGCAGCGAGCGCTCGATGGCGAGGGCCTGGCTGTCTTTCACGCTGGCCTGAACGAAGGCGCCAGCGAGACGCGCGTGCTCGCAGGGGCCGCCGGCGTGGTGTTGGGCCGGATATTCGCTCGCGGCACGACTGTGGCCGCAGCGCGCCCGAGCTTCGATTCAACGGAAACAGCCACGATCCTCGCCAGCGGCGGGCAGCGCCTCTTCGAGAGCTACTGGGGGCGCTACGTGGCGATCCTGCGCAGCGCGCGCACCGGGGAGGTCTGGGTGCTCCGCGATCCCCTGGGGCAGATGCCGTGCATGCTGACCAGTTTCCGGGGTGTGAGCATCCTGTTCTCCGATCTGGAGGACTGCCTGAGGCTCGGCCCGCTGAGGTTCACGGTCAACTGGAGTTATGTCGCAGGACTGCTGGCAAACCCCGGAAGGGCCACGCGTGCGACGGCGCTCACCGAGGTGTCCGATGTGCAGCTCGGCGAGCGAGTCCGCTTTTGCGGCGACACCCTGCAGCGCTCGATCCAGTGGCGCCCCTTCGACATTGCGCGTACCGACCCGATCGTAGATGCCGATGAAGCGGCCCGCCAGCTGCGCACGACGACCAGGGACTGTATCCACACGTGGGCCTCGTGTTATTCCGGTCTCATCCACAATCTCTCCGGCGGCCTCGATTCCTCCATCGTCCTCGCCTGCCTGAAGGACGCGCCTACCCGACCGGCCCTCACCTGCCTCAACTACTACGGCACCGGGCCCTCCGAGGATGAGAGGCAATATGCCCGGCTGGTCGCCCGGCACGTAGGGGCCGAATTGGTCGAGTCGCGCCTCGATCCCGCGAATGTGCGGCTGGAGCGCATCACCACCTTGAGGCGTTCCGCCCGGCCCTGGTACTACATGTACGAGCTGGAACATGGGGAGTTCGAGACAGGCCTGGCGCAGCAGCGCAGGGCCAATGGCCTTTTTTCCGGCTCCGGGGGTGATGGCATCTTCTATCAGGCGCGTGCGGAGCTGGCGGTCGCGGACTATCTGTTCGACCACGGCTGGGGGTCAGGATTGCTGCGCGCCGCCGTGGATGCAGCTCAGGTGTCCCGCAAGTCGGTCTGGTCACTGCTCGCCCGGGCCGTGAGGGATCGCGTGCTGCCAAGACGCTTCGATCCTGCAGCCGAGGGCACGCACCCAGAGCGCACGCTCGTCAATCCTGAGGTGTTGAAGAGCGCGACCCGCAATCCGGACTTGGATCATCCGTGGTTCACGCGCAAGGCGACGCGAGGCGTACCGCCCGGAATTCTCTGGCATGTGTTGACGGTTGCCGTCCCACCGGCCTACTACACGTCGTTCGGCCCGGAAGCGGCTCCCGAGCGTACCATGCCACTGCTGTCGCAGCCGCTGGTCGAGCTGTGTCTGCGCATGCCCTCATACCTCCTCATCCGCAGTGGACGCGATCGGGCCATCGCCCGCAGGGCTTTCGCCGCCGATCTGCCCGAGATGACCGTCAAACGCACTGCCAAGGGCCGCGTCGATCAGTACGTGCGTAACATTGCGGATGCCAACATAGAATTCCTGCGTGAGTTCCTGCTCGATGGGATTCTAGTCCGCAAGGGGCTGCTCAATCGTGACGCGCTCGGCCTGTACCTGACGAAGGAACGCTCGCCGGCTGACTTCCAGTACAGCGAAATCCTGCACAGCCACCTGTGTATCGAGGCGTGGTTGCGCCGGTCCCTGGAATCCTCGGCTCAGGCCGGGCAGAGGACGCCGTCCCTCACCAGTTCCTGCGAATCCACAGGCTGAGGATCCGTCCGTACGGATCCGCGTTCTCCTGATCGTAACCGAGCGCCGCGAGGGCGTTGTTGAGAAACGGCGGGTCACGGTTGAAGAGATTGGTGGCGCTCAACTGGATCTGCGTGTGATCCAGCCAGCCGTTCCCGCCGCTGCCGAGCTCGTAGCGCAGCTGGGCATCGATCGTCGTCCACGCCGCGACCGGCACGTTGGGCACGCTCGCGGTGTCGCGATAGCTGTTGGAATAGTTCAGCGCCAGAGTGGCGCCGAGGCGCCGGCCGGACCAGGACAGCGAGGCCCGCAGTCGCAGGTTGATGGGATTGTTCTGGGTATTGAGCAGGCTCACCTCGGGCGAGCCGTTGCCCTCGGCCATATCGAACCGGGTCAAGTACGTGCCGTCCGCGGCGACAGCAAGGCTGCCGTAGCCCAGCGGATGCTCGTACTTGAGGGTGAAATCGATGCCACGCGTGTCGAGAGTCTCGACGTTGTGCGCGCGTACGTCGACGACCGCTCCAGCGGCCAGCGCCGTGCAGTCGCTCTTCGTGCCGAGCGCGAAGACGGCACGGCCGCATACATAGTCGAGCAAGGACGGGTCGGGGTTGAAGGTCACGAGCCCCGCATAACGCGGATTCGTCAGGATGTCGGCGGAGAAGTTCGTGTTCTCGATCCGGTCCCTGAAGGTGATGTCGAACAGGGTGACGCCCAGGGACAAGCCCGGCAGAGAGCGCGGCTTGAGGTCCAACCCGACCGTCCAACTGTTGGCACGCTCCTCGCGCAGGCCGGCGTTGTTGCCTGACCAGACCAGGGCAAGGGTCTGTCCCGAGGGCGAGCGCGGGTCCGGAAGAACCACTGGCACAACGACGTTGTGACTCTCATCGAGCTCGGTCAATGGTGGCGCCTCCAGCGCGCGCGACCACGTACTGCGCAAGGTCACGCCCGTAAACGGCTCCCACCGGAGGCCGAGCTTCGGCGTGGTTGCATGGCCGAACGTGCTGTAGTCCTCGTAACGCCCGGCAGCGGAGAGGTCGAGGTTCTGCAGCCCCGGCAAGGCGTTGTCCTTGCCGAACACGGGCACGACCAGTTCCATGAACGCGCTCAGGGTCTGCCGGCTCAGGTGGACGAGGTATTCGGGGAAGAGCAGGGAAGCCGGGGTGTCGGAACTGAAGAGCTGCACGCGGCGATCGACTCCCAATGCAAGTTTGACCGCGCCCCCGGGTAGCCGCGCAACAGGTCCGTCGGCTGTCAGGTCCTGCGTCCGCAGCTGCGAGTCCATCCGGTAGCGATAAGGACCGACCAGGCTTGCGAGCGTTGCGGGATTGGTGTGCGAGCCATCGCCGAACGGGTTGAACGCCGTGGCGGGATCGGGATCGGCCAGCGCGGCTTGCAACGCTGCATAGTTGACCACTACCCCCGTTTGCGTCTGATCCTCCTTCTCGCGCGCGTAGCCGCCATAGAATCCAAGCCGCCAATCCCCGAGATCGACGGCGGCTCCCGCGGTCAGGTTGGCGGTCTTCACCACGACATCGCTGAAGCTCGCGCCGAGATCATCGCCGAAGTTGTAATCGACGAGCACCGGTTGCGTGCCGCCGGCGGGGTTGACATAGAACGGGTTGCTGCTGGGCACGATGAGGCCCGCCGCCTGGCCTCCCGTCCGCTCCGTCCCATCACGATCGCTCAGCAGGACGTTGGCAAAGAGGCTCAGCCGTTCGGTCGGGCTGCCCTGTGCAGAGGCATACACACTCCAGCGCTTCTGCGCGGGCACGATGTCCGTGTCCAGATACCTGTCCTGCAGATTGACGGTGTCCGGAACGAGCGAGCCGGGCGCCAGATGCGTCCCATCCTGCCCCTTCGGGATGGCGTAGCTGGTCTGGCCTACGACGAGGTTGCCCGGATTCGCGAAGCTCACATCGAAGTCACTGCCGCCGAAGGCCGTCAGATTGCTGGTCGTATACGCCCGGTCCCTGGCCGCCAGGGCCTCGCGCCTGTAGAACTCGATGGAGATCATCGCACTCGCCTCATCCCACCGGTGGCCGAGCGTCTGCGCAAGCAGGTAATTCCTGAGTGTGCCTGCCGCTGCGCCGCCCGAGCTCGCGAGCGTCTCCGCTCCTGTGAAGTTGTCGCGCATGATCAGGTTGACTACTCCGCCGACCGCGTCCGCGCCATACAGCGCCGACGCGCTGTCGGGGAGCACGTCGATTTGCTCGATCGCCGACAGGGGAATGTTATCGATATCGACGAACATCCCGGCCGTTCCACTGGGAGCGATGCGCCTGCCATTCAGCAGCACGAGCGTGGCCCCTGCGCCCAGCCCCCGCAGGTTCACTCCCGTGCCCAGGCCGGAGTTGGTTTGTGCCTCCGCGCCCAGGTGGGTGTCCTGGGTCGGACCGCCGCCGAATACCTGGGGGAGCGTGCTGAGAAAGTCCGCAAGGGTCGGCGCAGCGCTCTCATCGATCGAGCGCCTGTCGAATGTCTGGATGTTGACGCCGATTGGAGCTGCACCGCGAAGATTTGTCCCGGTGACGCTGACGGTCTCCAGCGCTGCAGGCGCTCCGGCCAGGGCGACCGCCGGTGTCACAGTTTGCTTATTGGGTTTTCGCCGGCGGCTGCGGACGCTCGCAACGGGTAGCGTCACGGCGAGCGTGCGGTCATTCACGAGTGTGAACGTGAGCCCGGTGTCCCCCAACATGCGCCGGAGCGCCTCACCCGGCTCGAACCAGCCATCGACCGCCTGTGTCAGGCGCCCGCGGACGGTCTCAAAGTCGTATAGCAGCTGCAGGCCGGCCTGGCGGCCGAACTCGTTGAGCGTCTTGGCCGCATCACCGGCCGGGACGTGGAATTCGACCCTGTCCGCGGCACGCACCGCGCGCACGTCGGCCAGCAGCGCAAGGAGAAGCAGCGCAGCAAACTGCGCCAACGGGGTCGAAACATAACGCGTGAGCTGTTGCCGTCCGTTCCATCGAGCGTCCATTCGAATCCTTCGAAAGGTCGCGTCCTTTGCCGTCCAAGACTCGATCTAACGCGCTACCGGTCTCCGGCGCGCGGTGCGGCGTGTTTGGACGAGACCCCTGCCGGTTCTTCTAATGGGGCGATTGTAGCGCCCTCGTTGGCGGACGGGTCGGCAATGAGTCGCACTTCGGTGGCGTCAGCCGAACTCACAATGATGTGATATGACGACTTCAGGACCGCCACGAAGCTGTCCGTGTCGGTCGCCGAGATACTGCCGCCGAGGCTGATCTGCAGGATCGAGGGGTCGGCGAGGGAGGGATCGGCAATGACCAGCTGTCGCACGTTGTAACGATTGAACTCCGCGACGGCCTCGGCAAGCGTCTCGCCCTGGAACCACAAGCGCGGGCCCCGGGGATCGGTCCAGGCGAGCTTGCGTTTCATCTCCTCGGGATGCAGCGATTTGACATTTACCTTGCCGTGACGGACTGCGGCGGCTTCGCCTGCCGACACCGCCGCAGCCGACGACGGTGCAAAACCAGCGCCGTATTCCGGTAGCCCAACGGCCACGCGACCTTCCGTGACGCACACATCTACCTGGTTGTCAGCACGAATGCGGACCGAGAAGGCCGTGCCGACGGCGCGGACGACGGTCCTTTCTGCGGTGACCAGGAATGGTCGCTGGGTGTCGTGTGCGACGTGAAAGAGAGCCTCACCGCGCATGAGCACGATGTCACGGCGGCCGGAGCTCATTCGCACGCGCATCTCGCTGTCGGTGTTGAGAGTGACGATGCTGCCATCACTCAAGGCGATCTGTTGGCGACCTCCGATCGCGGTCACGTACGTGCGCCATCCGTCCTGTAAGGCCAGATACGAAGCGCCGAGGATTGCGAGCCCGGTGACCGCGGCTGCTGCCAACCAGCCACGGCGCGACAAGTCCACCGCAGGAGGCCGTCGGCTTCTGGCTGGCGCCTCTGTGTCTGGTTGCGACGCGCGCACCTCCTCGGGCTCTACGAGCTCGATTTTGACCAGGAGGTCGGCGTCGATGGTGCCGTCGGCGGGCCGCAGAATTTTCAGCGTGTCGCACCGGTTCCAGGCGGTACGCTGGCGGATGACTTCAGCGCGGTGCCGGGGATGGGAGTCCAGCCATTGCTGCAACTCCTCCCAGAA
>CAZLYG010000111.1:6788-12516 GCA_964563075.1 uncultured Steroidobacteraceae bacterium
GTCCGCCGGTTACACTCGCCCCGGCACAGTCCCTGGCGGATGAATTCGGCCCGGTGGCGGGGGTGCGAATCGAGCCACTGCTGCAGCTCCTCCCACAGCTCCGGAGTGCCGGCGCGTTCGAGGCGAATCAACCAGGCGGTGGCGCTGGCGGCGATTTCACTGGCGGTCTGCATGAGCCCCCAAGCGGCGCCGCATCTGACCGAGCAACGTCCCGCGCGTGAGCCGCTGGCCGAACAAGGCCTCAGCGCAGCGCCGCGCTGCCTTCGTCAGGTGTTGCTCCACTGTGTTCTCCGAAATCTGCAGGCGGCTCGCGATCTCTCGTTGCGAATACCCGTACACCTTGCGCAGCGTAAATACCTGGCGGCAGCGCTCGGGAAGATCCTGAACGGCGTTCACCAGCAGCGCCAGCTCCTGGTGGCCGTTGACGATCTCATCGATCTGCTCGCTCTCACCGCGCACATCGAGGGCCTCCATGTCGGCGACGACCTCGATGGGCACCATATGTCTGTGGCGCAGCCAGTCGAACGCGACGTTGCGCGCGATAGTGAGCGCAAAGCCACGCACCGAGCGCACCTCGGGCTCGTCGCGGCACCCGGCGGTGAGGAGCCGCGCGTAGGTCTCCTGCAGGAGCTCTTCTACATCTGAATTGTTACGCGTGTACCGGTAGAGACACGCACGCAGCGCCCCCTCAAATTCCAGGGCTTGCAGGAGGTACCGTTCTTCGTTCTTCGCCACAGATAAAGGGACCCCGTTCTGGTGCCGCGCGCACGCTCCCTCGAGGCTACCCGCGGCAGCCCGGTCCCTTGCGGTGCAGCCGATATTACGCGCCTATTGGAGGGCGTCTGCAATGGGCGCAGACCGAAACCCGAGCCGTCCGAGTAACGGAAATTGCGCGCGTGCGCGTCCTTCACCTGATCGAGAATGCGACCACGGTCGGCTCCTCGTCAGGATCGTTGAGGGGCCGTGGTGAGACGCCCGCTGCAGACCTCAGGGGCTGCAGCGGGCGTTGATAAGTCATAGTATCCCCGCAGTGTCGTTGCGTCCCGGCAACGCTACCGTGGGATCCCTGCTATGCCTGTGAGCCGGGTGGTGATCGTGGGCTGCGGATTCGGGGGCCTCTTTGCCGCCCGTGCGTTGCGGCGCGCACCGGTCGACGTGCTGGTGATCGATCGCAACAACTACCACCTCTTTCAGCCCCTGCTGTACCAGGTCGCCTCCGCCGCCCTGGCCCCCGCGGATATAGCGCAACCCATCCGCACGATCCTGCGTGGCCAGAAGAACGCCTCGGTGATGCTGGGTGAGGTCTCGAGTGTGGATCTCCGCCACAGTCTGCTGCGCGTGGGGGGTGCCGAGGTCCCGTTCGGCTACCTGATCCTGGCCCCGGGAGCAGTAGACAACTATTTCGGCCACTCCGGGTGGGAGTCGCTCGCCCCCGGCATGAAGGGGGTCGAGGAGGCGACGCGGATTCGTTCGCGGATGCTGCGATCCTTCGAAACCGCTGAAATCGAGTCTGAGCCCGTGGAGAGGGCTGCGCATCTGGCTTTCATCATCGTCGGTGGGGGACCGACGGGAGTGGAGCTGGCCGGGGCGATCAAGGAGCTCGCCGTCGATGTCGTCCCCAGGGACTTTCGGGTCGCCGATACACGCCGTGCCCGGGTCATCCTCATCGAGGCGGGACCGCGGCTGCTGCCCGCGATGCATCCCGACTCCTCACGGCGCGCGCTGCAGCAGCTGCAGAGCCTTGGAGTGGAGGTCAGGCTGGGGAAGCCCGTCACGTCCATCTTTGCCGATGGCGTCGAAGTCGACGGCGAGCGGCTGCACAGCTACAACGTCATTTGGGCCGCGGGTGTTCGGGCATCGCCTCTGGTACAGACGCTCGGCCTCGAGTCGGGCCCTGGCGGGCGGGTGAAAGTGATGCCGGACTGTTCGGTCCCGGGGTATCCGAGGGTCTTCGTCATCGGCGACGCCGCTGCACTGGTGGACTCGCGGACGGGGATGGCCGTCCCCGGAGTCTCGCAGGGCGCCATCCAGATGGGCCGCTTCGTCGCGCAGGTGATCGAAGAGGCCTGCCGTGGCGTCCACACGGCACGCGCCCGCGGCTTCCACTACAAAGATCTTGGCTCCATGGCGACGGTAGGTAAATCGCGCGCGGTCGTGGAGATCGGGCGCCTGCACTTCGGCGGCCTGCTCGCCTGGATCGCCTGGCTGACCCTGCACGTCACGGTGCTGATCGGATTTCGCAACCGCATTTCAGTCGTGCTGTCATGGATCTACAGCTACGTGTTCTTCAGGCGCGGCTCCCGGCTCATCACCGGACTGCCGCCGGCAACCGTCAAAGAGCTGGAATTCCGTCGCCGCGACCCCCACTGAGGCGAGTTGATGGCCATAGCTTCCCGCTCGATTCCCCGTAGCACGACCGATGCGTTCACCCTGCAGGCCTTTTTTGGCGTCTTCAAGTACAGCCGGCGCGCCGTCGAGCTGGTCTGGAGCACCAGCCGGAGTCTGACGGTCGCGCTCGGCGTTCTGACGATCATTGCCGGTGTGCTCCCGGCCTCCGTGGCGTTCGTGGGCTCGCGCATCGTCGACTCCGTGGTGGCGGCCATGCGCACGGGAGCCAGCTCGAGGGTTCTCGAGTTCGTTCTGCTCGAGGGCATCCTCGTAGCTGCAATCGCGGCCGCCCAGCGCGGCATCTCCTTTTGCCAATCGCTGTTGCGCGCGCAGCTCGGGCAGCGCGTGAACGTGATGATCCTCGAGAAGGCGCTCACTCTGGAGTTGCAGCATTTCGAGGACTCGGAGTTCTACGACAAGCTCACCAGGGCGCGCCGCGAAGCGTCCAGTCGCCCACTGAGCCTCGTCATGCGGACGTTTGGGCTGGTTCAGAATGGCATCTCACTGGTGAGCTACGGGACGCTGCTGGCTCGTTTCTCGCCGTGGGCGGTCGCTGTGCTGCTGCTCGCCGGCCTGCCGGCATTCGTCGCGGAGGCGAAGTTTTCCGGCGATGCCTTCCGGCTGTTCCGCTGGCGCTCGCCGGAAACGCGCATGCAGCTTTACCTGGAGACGGTGCTGGCCAGGGAGGACCACGCCAAGGAGGTCAAGCTCTACGGGCTGGGCCCACGGCTGTTGCAACGCTATCGCGATATCTTCGGGCGGCTCTATGAGGAGGATCGTGCGCTGACCATTCAGCGCGACGCGTGGGGTTTTGGCCTCGGGCTGATCGGTACCGGCGCACTGTATGGCGCTTATGTCTGGATTGCGCTGAGCACGGTGCACGGGGCGATCACACTAGGTCAGATGACCATGTACCTGATGCTCTTCCGCCAGGGACAATCCGCCGTCTCGGCAATGCTGTCGGCCCTGGGTGGGCTGTACGAGGACAATCTCTATCTGTCCACGCTCTACGAGTATCTCGAGACGGCCGTGCCGGCGCAGGTCGGATCGGCCGTCCGCGGACCGCATCCGGAAGACGGCATCCGCTTCGAGGACGTGAGCTTTCAGTATCCGGGCGCCGAGCAGCCGGCACTCGAGCACGTCAGTCTCCACTTGAAGCCCGGAGCGAGCCTCGCCCTGGTCGGCGAGAACGGCTCGGGCAAGACCACGCTCATCAAGCTGCTGACCCGGCTCTATCTGCCGACCGGAGGCCGCATTCTGCTGGATGGTCAGGACCTCGCGGAATGGGATGAGGCAGCGCTGCGGCAACGGGTAGGCGTGATCTTTCAGGACTTCACCCGCTATCAGATGCTGGTGGGTGAGAACGTCGGGGCTGGCGATGAGCGCTACTTCGAGGACGAGCAACGCTGGCGTGAGGCGGCGCAGAAGGGCCGGGCAAGCGAGTTCATCGACACGCTCCCCACGGGGTATCGGACACAGCTCGGCAAGTGGTTCAAGGACGGACGGGAGCTCTCAGGCGGGCAGTGGCAGAAGATTGCGCTGTCGCGCGCGTTCATGCGCACACGAGCGGATATCCTTGTGTTGGACGAGCCCACCGCGGCCATGGATGCGCAAGCGGAGGCCGAGGTGTTCGAGCACTTCCGCCAACTCTCGCGCGGGCGCATCACAATCCTCATCTCTCACCGCTTTTCCACGGTTCGCATGGCTGACCAGATCGCGGTCCTCGATCGTGGCAGGATCGTGGAGCACGGCAGCCACGACGAGCTGATGCGCCTCAACGGCAGCTACGCACATTTGTTTACGTTGCAGGCGCGCGGCTATCGTTGACCTGCGCGGCCCGGAGGCGCGCAAGCCTTGGGGCGGTGTCAGGTCCTACGCGGGAGGTACGCCGGTCTTGAGCGGGCGGCGGGTTTTGCGGGCACGACGGGCACCTGCGGGCGGCCCACTGGCCAACAGCTGCGCCTCGGTACGCTTCACCAGTGCTTCAGGGGCGACGCCGAGCACCGGTGCCAGGTTGAGCAGCGTGCCCAGACTGGGCGAGCGCAGGCCGCGTTCGAGCAGGCTCGGATACGTCCGATCGATCTCGGCGCGCAGCGCAAGGGTCTGCTGGCTGATTCCCGCAGCTTCGCGCGCTGCGCGTAGCACGTGACCGAAGGCAACGGCAATCGCCTGTTTCATGCCGCACATTATAATGTGTAGACATTATAGTGGTCAACGCGAAACCATTCCCCGATGCCTTCCAGCACTCTGCTGCGTGCGTTGGGTGAAGAGCTGCGCGAACGGCGCAACAAACTCGGCGTCAGTCAGGAAGCCTTCGCACACGAGGCGGGTGTGCATCGCAACGTCATCGGGCTCGTCGAGCGCGGCACCGACAACCTGACCCTCGACACGCTGATCAAGATCGCCGCCGCTCTCGATGTGCGGGTTTCCGAGCTCATTGCGGCAGCGGAGCGGCGCCGATGACGGAACTTCGCACGCGCGTCGTCTCTATCACTGTGACGACCTGCTCGACAGCCAAGCGCTCGCCATGCGCCAGAGTCGGAGAGCTCTGAGGCGGCCACAGTTCCTGCGCGCTCTGGGTGCGGCCATCCAGTCCCGTCGCGAGCAATTGAGCCTGACTATTGTCCAAGTCGCCGCGCGTAGCGCGATCTCGCCAGCGGCGCTCGCGGCAGCGGAAGGGGGCAGGCGCAATCTCACGCTGCTGCAGCTGGCGGCCATTGCCGACGCGCTCGAGATCTCGCTACCGGAGCTGCTGAGTCGCGCCGAGTGGCGGCTCGCACGCCGCAGGTGACGACCCGGGCGCCTTGCGCGCCCTAGTGCTGGGCCTTCAGCTCGGGGAACCTGGCCGCGGCTTCCTGCACGTCCCGCGGGAAATCGGCGAACTCCTGTACCTGCCGTACTTCGATGACCTCGTTTTCTCCGGCGGGGCAGCGCTTGGCCCACTCGATGGCTTCCTCCCTGGAGTTGACCTGGATGATCCAGTAGCCGCCGATCACCTCTGTCGCCTCGGCAAAGGGCCCGTCCGTCACTTTGGGCCTGCCGCCTACGAAGGAGACGCGTGCGCCCATCGAGGGCGGGTGCAGACCGTCCAGCGCCAGCAGTACCCCGGCTTTCTGCAGCGCCTCGTTGTACTTCATCATGGCCTCGACCGCCTTCGCATCCGGCAGGGTACCCGGGGCGGCCCGCTCATAGCCCTTCGGGATCATGATCATCATGAATCGCATGTTGGTGTCCTCGAGTGACGAGCTGCGCACCCCCCGGCCGGACATCGGCCGGTCCGAAGTGTCCGCTCTATTGTGACGTCGAACGGGCGCGGTGAGGATCGACACGCGCAAGAGAA
>CAZLYG010000112.1:0-12477 GCA_964563075.1 uncultured Steroidobacteraceae bacterium
GACCACGACGACCATGATCTCGATCAGGGTGAAACCGCGCGCGGCGCGCAAGCTGGGCACTCTGCTAACCTGAACGTCCGGAATGCTGTTCATAGGGTGGGCTCTGGCCTCGACATCTTTGACTGGGGTGAAGGGGCTGAAAAGTGCGCGGATCATAACAAATGGTCTCTCCTGAGCCTGTGAACCAACGCCGCGTGGGGCTGCGGCGCGCTCTGGCGTCTCTCAACGGCGACGGGTACTACGGCATGGCCCTTCTGGGCGCGTGCGCCGTACTGCTGCTCCTGCTGCTCACCGGGGATGCCGGCCGGGAAGCTCTCCGCTATGACCGGGTGGGACTGGCCGAGGGGCAGCTGTGGCGCCTGCTCACGGGTCACTTCGTTCATCTGAGCTTCGAACATGCCGCCCTCAACAGTCTCGGCCTGGTGCTGATGTGGGCCCTTTTTGCGCGTGACTACACGCCGCGCCAGTGGTTGCCCATCGTGCTCGGGGCGATCCTTGCCATCGACGCCGGGCTGTGGATGCGCGATTCGACAATCGCCTGGTATGTCGGTTCCTCGGGTGTCCTTCATGGCGTCATGGCGGCAGGAACACTGGCCCACGTGCGCCGCCGCGACCTCGATGGCTGGGTGCTGGCGACGTTTCTGATCCTGAAGCTCGGCTACGAGCAGTGGAGCGGGCAGCTGCCCTTCGCCGAAGGGTCGGTCGTGGTCGTCGACGCCCACCTGTACGGGGCGATCGGGGGAGCCGCCGTGGCAGCCTGGTTCCGACCCCGTCCATGGGGAACAACCCCCTAGCGCCCCAGGAGCCTAGCCGGGGCGCGGCCCAGGGCCGCTATAATCCGCGCCCATTTTCTATAAGAGCCGGCGCCTCATGAGCTTTGCCTGTGTCTTCCCCGGTCAGAACTCGCAGTCAGTGGGTATGCTTGCCGAGCTGGCAGCAAGCGGCCCCACCATCCGGGCGGCGTTCGACGAGGCCTCGGCCGTATTGAGCTACGACCTCTGGCAGCTGGTGCAGGAGGGACCCGAGGAGCGTCTCAACGCCACCGAGTGCACGCAGCCGGCCATGCTGGTCGCCGGTGTCGCGACGTGGCGGCTGTGGCGGCAGCAGGGTGGGCCGCAGCCCGCGTGGGTCGCCGGACACAGTCTCGGGGAGTTCACCGCCCTGGTGTGCGCGGAGGCACTCCAACTGGGCGCGGCGGTGGACCTGGTGGCCTTCCGCGGTAAGGTCATGCAGGAAGCGGTACCGCGAGGCACGGGCGCCATGGCGGCCATCCTCGGTCTCGAGGATGCGCAGGTCGAGGCCGCCTGCCGCGAGGCGGCACAGGGTGGGGTGGTCGAGGCGGTCAACTTCAATTCCCCGGGACAGGTGGTGATTGCGGGGCAGGCGGAGGCTGTGCAGCGTGCAATCGAAGCCGCTAAAGCCCTCGGTGCCAAGCGCGCGATGCTGCTCTCGGTCAGCGTCCCTTCCCATAGCAGTCTCATGCTGCCCGCAGCGCGCCGCTTCGAGGAGCGCCTGGCGGGAGTTGAGATCCGCTCGCCCCGCCTCGGTTACATGAGCGCTGTCGATGCTCGCGGGCACCAGGATCCGGAGGACATTCGCAAGCTGCTCGTGCGCCAGCTGTCCAGTCCGGTGCGGTGGACCGATACCGTTCGCGCACTCATAGCCGGCGGCGCCGCGCAGATCCTCGAGTGCGGCCCCGGCAAAGTCCTTACGGGCTTGAACCGCCGTATCGAGAAGGGGGCGGGCCTGGAATACCTGGCAGTCGAGGACCCCGCCACGCTCGCTGCTGCGCTCGTAGCGGTCAAGGGAGCCGCCCATGCTTGAGAACGACGTTGCGCTGGTGACCGGCGCCTCCCGTGGAATCGGTAACGCGATTGCCCTGGCACTGGCGGGCGCGGGAGCCAAGGTGATCGGCACCTCGACGACCGCGGAAGGGGCGGCGGCGCTGACGGCGACGTTCGCGTCGCATGCGTACAACGGACATGGAGCCGTTCTGGACGTCGGCAACGCTGCTTCGATCGATGCCCTCCTGGCACAGCTCGACGCGGCGCAGGAGATGCCGACCATCCTCGTCAACAACGCCGCGATCACCCGGGACGGGCTGCTGCTGCGCATGAAGGAGGATGACTGGGACCAGGTGATTGCAACGAACCTGACCTCGGTGTTCCGCCTCTCGAAGGCCTGTCTGCGGCGCATGATGAAGGAGCGGCGCGGCCGCATCGTCAATCTGACATCGATCGTCGGCCTGACCGGCAATCCGGGACAGGTGAATTACGCCGCCGCCAAGGCCGTCATTCTCGGTTTCACCAAGTCCCTGGCGAAGGAAGTGGCCTCGCGCGGCATCACGGTGAACGCGATCGCTCCGGGCTTCATCGACACCGACATGACACGCTCGCTGAATGAAGAGCAACGCGCCGCGCTGCTGCGACAGATTCCGCTGGGCCGGCTGGGCACGGCCGCCGATATTGGCGCCGCCGTGCTGTTCCTTGTTTCTGCGCAGGCCAGCTACATCACCGGGGAGACGCTGCACGTGAATGGTGGGATGTTCATGCCTTGACCCGTTCGGGGCTGCGTAGTCGTTGGCGCAAAGCCACAGGCGCGCGGTCAGTGCAGGAGTGCTGCGCACGGGGAACAGTGGCGGGCGGATTCGCCAGCAAAAACAATCACTCCCGGCGCGCGCGAGTGGCACCTGCAGGGGTGTTCCCCTACAATACCGCGCCCTTGCCTGCCGGAGCCGTCCGCTGCAGCCCCGGTCGTGAGAACCGGAAGCGCAGTGCCTTCCGTGCAGCGAGGCCGCGAAGATTTCCAAAGCCTACAAAAGGACAATCCGCTAATGAGCACAGTTGAGCAGCAGGTCAAAGCCATCGTTGCCGAGCAGCTGGGCGTCAAACAGGAACAGGTCACGAACGATGCCTCGTTCGTGGACGATCTCGGAGCGGACTCGCTCGACACCGTCGAGCTCGTCATGGCCCTCGAGGAGGAGTTCGAGATCGAGATTCCCGATGAGGACGCCGAGAAGATCACGACGGTTCACCAGGCCATCGAGTACATCAACGAGCGGCGCACCAAGGCCTGATCCCAGGGCGTCCGTGCGCGGCCTCGCGCCGCCGTGCAGCGCCGGATTCGAGCCCTTCGCGCCCCCTCCATTCGAGTTCTTCATACAGGCAAGCGTGTGAGCAAGCGTCGTGTCGTCATCACGGGCCTCGGGATCATCTCCCCGGTCGGCAGCAGCGTGGCCTCCGCCTGGGACACCATCTTGCGGGGCGAGAGCGGCATAGGACCGATTACCCGCTTCGATGTCTCCGCGTTCCCGGTGCGCTTCGGCGGACAGGTACGCGATTTCGACGTCGAGCAGTACATCACCTCCAAGGATGCGCGGCGCATGGACGAGTTCATGCACTACGGTGTCGCGGCCGGCATCCAGGCTGTCACTGACAGCGGCATCGACTTCAGCAAGACCGATCCGACCCGCTGCGGCGCGGTGTGCGGTGCGGGGATCGGCGGCCTGGACACGATCGAGCAGGAATACGGGGCGTACCTGAAGGCTGGCGACAATCCGCGCAAGATCTCGCCGTTCTTCGTTCCGGCCAGCATCATCAACATGATCGCCGGGCACCTGTCGATCAAGTACGGCCTCAAGGGTCCGAACCTCGGGGTCGTCACCGCCTGCACGACTTCCACGCACGCCATCGGTCTGGGCATGCGCACCATTCAGTACGGCGACGCGGACATGATCGTCGCGGGCGGCGGCGAGATGGCCACGACCCGGTGCGGCCTGGGAGGCTTCGGCCAGGCGAAGGCGCTGTCGACCCGGAACGATGCCCCCAAGGAAGCAAGCCGGCCGTGGGACAAGGATCGCGATGGCTTCGTTCTCAGCGATGGCGGCGGCGCCGTCGTCCTGGAAGAGCTCGAGCACGCGCGTCGCCGTGGAGCGCGCATTTACGCTGAGATCGTAGGATTCGGGATGAGCGGCGACGCTCACCACATCACCGCCCCTCCGGAGGATGGCGAAGGCGCACGGCTCGCCATGGTGAACGCTCTCGCGGATGCGAAGCTGGCCCCGCAGGACCTCCAATACATCAACGCCCACGCCACCTCGACCGGACTCGGCGACAAGGCTGAAACGATCGCCATGAAGCGCGCGTTCGGCGACCACGCACGGCACCTCGCCATCAGCTCGACGAAGTCGATGACGGGGCATCTCCTCGGTGCGGCCGGGGTCATTGAGGCGATTTTCTCGATTCTGGCGATCCGAGACGGCGTGGCGCCGCCGACGATCAACTACCGAACACCCGATCCGGAGTGCGACCTGGACTACGTGCCCAACACCGCGCGCCAGATGAAGATCGATGTCGCGCTGTCCAACTCCTTCGGTTTCGGCGGGACCAACGGGTCGATCATCTTCCGACGCTACAACGGCTAGGAGCCGGTCAAAATCCCGCTGCCGCAGAGCCCCATCGTCCGCGAACTGCGCGTCCCCGGCGCCGTCCTGAGGCGTCTCGCCGCGCGCTGGCCACAGCGCTATCCCCTTCTTTTCGATAGCGCGGCCGAGGGGCCGCTGAGCCGCACCAGTATTCTGGCGGCGCAGCCACGGGCTTCTTTGTGGCTGAATGCCAGGGGCGAGCTCGGCGGAGACGGGATGGAGCCCCAGGGGGCGTCCTTCCTTGACGCGCTGGAGAACTGGTGGTTGGCGGAGCGTACCTCACCGGTGGCTGCCGGCGTACCCTTCGTCGGCGGCTGGGCCGTATTCCTCAGCTACGAGATGGCTCAGGAGGTCGAGCCGCAGCTCGCTCTGCCCGCGGCGAGCCTTCCCTGGCGAGCTTTTGCGCTCCGGGTTCCCTGCGCGCTCATCCATGAACGCGACTCGGGCCGCGTCGTGGCAGTCGCCGAGACCGATGCGGCTGACCTGCTCGCGCAAATCGAGTCCGACGCGCATCAGGTGGCGGAGCAGGCGGAGGCCCCTGTCCAGAGCATTCCGGTGCAGTCCATTCAGGAGGAGGACCCCTCGACCTATCTGCGCAGTGTCGCGATCGGGAAGGAGTACATCCGAGCCGGGGACATCTACCAGGCGAACCTGTCGCGGCTGTGGCGCGTCGAGCTGGGCCGGGACCCTGAGATAGGCACGCTCTACAATCGACTGTGCGCGGTGAATCCGGCGCCCTTTGCTGCGCTTGCGCAGTGGCGGGGAGTGACTATCTTGAGCTCATCCCCCGAGCGTCTGGTCCGCGTGGAGGGACGGCGCATAGACACTCGCCCCATTGCCGGAACGCGACCGCGCAGCCTTCGCCCTGGCGGTGATATTGCCGAGATGACGGAACTGGCGGCTCATCCGAAGGAGCGCGCGGAGCACGTGATGCTGATTGACCTCGAGCGCAATGACCTGGGCCGCGTTTGCGAGCCCGGGAGCGTACGGGTCGACGAATTGATGACGATCGAGTCGTACGCCCACGTTCATCACATCGTGTCGAATGTGAGTGGCGTGCTGCGTGCGGAGGTCACCCCGGTCGGCGCCTTGCGTGCGGTCTTTCCGGGAGGAACGATCACCGGCGTCCCGAAATTCCGCTGCATGCAGATCATTGCGGAGCTGGAGGGGACCGGGCGGGGCGCCTACACCGGCGCGCTGGGATTTCTCGGTCGCGACGGCACGATGGATTCGAACATCCTGATTCGGACGATGACGGTGATGGGCCGCAGGGTTGAGCTGCGCGCCGGTGCTGGAATCGTCGCGGACTCCGATCCGCAGCGTGAGCTGGAGGAGACTCGCGCGAAAGCGCGCGGTCTGCTGGCCACCTTCAATCTGCCTCCCTCGGCCGGAGAGCGTGCGTGAACGCCGCCCCGCCTCGGCCGGCGGGCGCATCTGAGCTCGTGCTCGTCGATGGACGGGCCGGCGGCGACAGCGTCTCCGTCCTTGATCGCGGACTGCACTACGGCGACGGCGTATTCGAGACCATCGCATGCCGCCGTGGGGTGGCGCGCTTCCTCGCATGGCACCTGGAGCGACTGTCACTCGGCTGCGAGCGGCTGCGCATTCCTGTGCAGTTGTCGGAGATCCGCGACGAAGTGCGCGTGCTGGCTCGCGAGGTGGATAGCGCAATCATCAAGGTTATGTTGACGCGTGGCTCAGCCATCGCGCGCGGCTATTCACCGACGGGGAGCGAGAAACCGACTCGCATCACATTTCGACACGCATGGCCGTCGGAAGATCCCGCCGCACGGCAGGATGGTGTGCGGGTTCGCATCGCGGCGCTGCGTCTGGGAGAGAATCCCGCTCTGGCGGGACTGAAGCATCTGAACCGCCTGGAACAGGTGCTGGCGAGAATGGAGTCGATGAGCACAGCGGGTGAGGCCGTGGCAGAGAGCCTGCTCTTCAGCAGCTCGGGCAAGCTGGTGTCCGGCAGTATGACGAATGTATTCATTGTCCGTGACTCACGTGTACAGACCCCACGGATTGACGTGTGTGGTGTTTCAGGCGTGATGCGCCGTGTTGTCCTGAGTGAGGCGGCGCGTGCAGGCATCGTCGCTGAAGAGTGCACTCTGCGCTCGGAGGATCTGCACGGGGCGCAGGAGATTTTCCTGACCAACGCCCGTATCGGTATCTGGCCAGTGCGCGTACTGCTGGGCGCTGATGCGCCTCGCCCGTTCGAGTCGCGAGCACTGTCTCCTGGACCTGTGACGCGCAGGCTGCAACAACATCTGGCGCCCCAGCTCGAGGACCCGCGCGATGCGTAAGGGACGCGCACAGGGCATCGTCCTGGGCATCCTGATGCTGCTGCTGGTCGGCACCGGCTGGGTGGGCTATTACTGGCTGCGCAGCGCCTACATCGCTCCGGGGCCGTCGAAGGTCGCCGTCCGCATTCAGGTAGAGCAGGGCTCCAGCGTGCGCAGCACGCTCGCGCGACTCGCCAACGAGGGCGTCGTGAAGAATGCGACGGCCGTGAAGCTGTATATGCGACTTGCCGGCCTGCGGCCGCGCATCGAGATCGGTACCTACGAGATCCCCGCAGGGGCCAGCCCCGCGGAGATCGTTTCAATGTTCGATCAGGGCCGCGTAGTGCTGCAGCAACTTACGGTCGTGGAAGGGAGCACCTTCGCAGAGCTGCGGCACGCGCTGGACACCGATCCGGATGTGACTCACACCCTGCTCGGCAAGAGCGACGCCCAGGTCATGGCCGTCATCGGCCATCCGGGGGAGTTCCCGGAAGGGCGCTTCTTTCCGGATACCTACCGTTTCGCGGCAAAGACTCCGGACACGGAAATCCTGACCGTCGCCTATAACGCGATGAAGCGCGCGCTGGAGGCCGCCTGGGAAGCGCGCAGCCCCAACTTGCCCTTCGACGATCCTTACCAGGCTCTGATCCTCGCCTCGCTGGTGGAGAAAGAGACCGGCGTGCCCGCCGAGCGTCCCCGCATTGCCGGGGTGTTCGTGTCCCGGTTGCGCAAAGGCATGCGGCTCCAATCCGATCCCACCGTGATCTACGGGCTCGGCGGGGGCTACGACGGCGAGATCCACACGCGTGATTTGACGACCGACACGGCCTACAACACTTATACTCGCCCCGGCCTGCCGCCGACCCCCATTGCCCTGCCGGGCCGGGAGTCGTTGGTGGCGGCCGTACGGCCCCAGGAATCAGGGGAGCTGTACTTTGTCGCCACGGGCAACGGTGGACATCATTTCTCGCGGACGCTCGAGGAGCACAACGCGGCCGTGAAGAGCTATCTCGAGCACCTTCGGAGCCAACAGCAACGGTGAGCAGGGCACGGTTCATTTCCCTCGAGGGCATCGAAGGGGCGGGCAAATCGACCGTGGGGCGTCTGGTGTGCGAGTGGCTGGCAAAGCGAGCCATTCCAGCTCGCCTGACCCGCGAGCCGGGGGGTACACCGCTGGCCGAGAACGTTCGCAACATCGCGCTTGCGCACGGGCAGGAGCCGCTGAACGCTGTCGCTGAGACGCTGCTGATGTTCGCCGCTCGCAGCATCCACCTGGAGAATCTGATCCGTCCCACCCTGGCACGAGGCGAGTGGGTGATCTGCGACCGATTCACCGACGCTACGCGCGCGTATCAGGGGAGCGGCCGTGGCGTTGACTCCGCGCTGATTGAGACGCTCGCGCAGGCCGTCCACTCGAACCTGCAGCCGGACTGCACGTTGCTGCTGGACCTGCCGGTCTCGGTCGGCCTGGCGCGGGCACGGGCCCGCTCAGGTGTGGCCAGCGATCGCTTCGAAGCCGAGGCGGAAGCGTTCTTCGAGCGCGTCCGCGCCGGCTATCTTGAGATCGTGCGGCGCGAGCCTCAAAGAGTGCGCGTGATCGACGCCTCGATGCCGCTTGTGCAGGTGGAACGGCAGGTCGGAGCGATTCTCGAACCACTCGTGGCGGAAGGATGATTCCAAGCTGGCTGACGACAGAGACGGCAACGCTCGCCGCGGCCTATGTCGCCGAGCGCATGCCGCATGCGCTCCTGATCCATGAGGCTCCCGGCGCCGGCGGGGATTGGCTGGCGCTCTGGGCTGCGCAGCTGGTTTTGTGCTCGCAGCGCCAGCGCGCGCCCTGCGGAGAATGTTTGGGTTGCAGACGGGTCGCGGCGGGGCAGCACCCCGACCTGATCAGCCTGCGGCTGCTCGAGGACTCCCAGCAGATCCGCATCGAGCAGGTGCGGGAGTTGAGCGAAGAGCTCTCTCTGACCAGCCATCAGGGCAGCTACAAAGTCGGCCTGGTCTCGCCGGCCGATGCGCTGAACCGCTTCGCGGCCAATGCTCTGCTGAAAACTCTGGAGGAGCCGCCAGCGCGTACTCTGCTGATCCTCGTCGCCACCCAGCCTTCCCGGCTGCCGCCGACGATTCTCAGCCGGTGCCAGCGCATCCGGGTTCGTGCGCCCGCCCGCAGCGAGGCGTCGGCGTGGTTGCAGGCCACGCGCGG
Organism: uncultured Steroidobacteraceae bacterium; assembly: GCA_964563075.1. Taxonomy (GTDB): domain Bacteria; phylum Pseudomonadota; class Gammaproteobacteria; order Steroidobacterales; family Steroidobacteraceae; genus 13-2-20CM-66-19. The sequence continues at coordinate 8,915 of CAZLYG010000112.1, forward strand.
TCCCGGTGCCTGGGATGCCGTCCTCGATGTGCTCGGCGAGGCTCCCATGCTGGCCGCAACAGTAGATGCCCAAGCCCTCGTGCAGACGGCCAGGGAAACGGGGCAGGCGCTGAATGAGGCCGCCGCGGGAACGTCCGATCCGGTGGCGACCGCGGAGAAATGGGCGCGCTCGGAAGTGCTGCTGCGCTTGCGGTGCTTTGAGAACTGGCTCACGGAACGCATTCGGGAGCGTGCCGGCGAGGGCAGGCTTTTGACAGAAGTGCGCGCTGGCACCCACTTGTCAGCGCGCCGCCCGGATTTGAATATACGCCAGCTCTTCGAAGTGCTGGACGGGGTGCGCGAGCTCAAGTCTTCGCTGGACGCGCCGCTCAACCGGGGGTTGGCGCTGGAGAGCCTGTTGCGCCGGCTGGCCGTACGAGGGTCGGCCGGGGTCTCTCAGTGAGGCTCGAGAACACGATACGAATGACATGAAACCAGGTGGGAACAAGCCAGGTCTGCTGACCCTGACCATCAAGGACAAGAGCGCCTTGTATCTGGCCTATATGCCGTTCGTGCGTAACGGCGGCCTGTTCATTCCGACCAACAGCAACTACCGCCTCGGCGACGAGGTGTTCATGCTGCTGAACCTGATGGGCGAGGATGAGAAGCTGCCCGTGGCCGGGCGCGTGATCTGGGTGACCCCGAAGGGCGCGCAGGGCAAGCGTACCGCCGGCATCGGCGTGCAGTTCAGCGAGCAGGATCGCGGGCAGACGCAGAAGAAGATCGAGACTTACCTGGCAGGTGCCCTGTCAGGCGACAAAGCCACTCATACGATGTGAAGCGACTGCGACTCACGCCGAGCGGCGCAGGGCGAGTGAGGTGTTGGTGAGACCGCCGCTCAACACGTAGGCCTCGAAACCGCGCTCCACGAGAATGTAGGCCGCCGCGGAGCTGCGCCGGCCCGTATCGCAATACACGACATACGGAGTGTTGCGGTCGAGCGTGGAAAGCTTCAGGCGGATGAAATACAGTGGGATGTTGATCGAGCCCTCGACCGACATGTTCTGGAACTCGCTCGGCAGGCGTACGTCCAGCCAGCGGCCGCCGCCCTGGACGATCTGCTCGGCCCGCTCGGAGGTCACCCACTGCAGCAGGGGCTCGTTCATCAGCTCGCGAAAATCATTCTTGTTCAGGCGCATGAGCGAGCCGTCGGTGAGCATCGTCACCGTCGCATTGCGCTTCGCTTCCGCTATCAGGGCCTCTTCACCGAACGTGTCACCCACGCCCAGCTCCGCCAGCTTGATGCCATCGCGGTTGAGCGGCGTCTCGCGCGTGACTACGCACTTGCCGCTCACGATGATGTAGAAGAAGTCACCTTCATCGCCCTGCTTGATCACGACATCGCCGGCGCGAAAGGGCACCCGCTGCAGGCGCAGGAAGATGGCCTGGATGTTCGCCGGGGGAATGCGGTGGAAGGCGTTCGTCTGCAGCAGCGTCGTCATCCAATCGTCGCTGCCCGGAGTGTCGCCTTGCTGCTGCAGCTCGGAGACCTCGTAGGAGCCGGTCTGGTCCCACGTGATCATCACGTCCAGCAGCTCACTGTCGATTGAAAGGTAGCTGACCTCGTCCACCGCACGCGCGGTCACGCGCCGGGGCAACTCGGGATACAGGGGGGTGCGAGCTTCACGAGTACCGCCCCGTATCATGGCGATCGTGCGCTCGGACTCGCGCACTTCAACCATGCCATCGACGACCCACACGGTGCGCTTGTCCGTGTCGCCCTCCTTGAACAGCGGACGGCCGGCGGACAGCGTACGGATGCTAACCTTCTTTGCGAGCGCGGCAAGGTTTTCGCGCTTCAGCCCATCGAGCGGCGCGAGAGTCTTGAGCAAGTGAACGCTGGCTTCGCGTTCTTCGGCCATGGAGGCGAGCCTGACGCAATCGATCCAGAAGTGGTGCGTCGCAACTTATGTTTCATGGTAGCACAGGACTTTTGTCGTCCTGCGGAACGCCGTTCACGGTTTTCCGGCCGCTGCCCGCGGGCTCTCCACTGCGGAAACCGCACCCGGATCCGGCTGCGAGGTCCATCCCGGATCGGGCTGAAAGCGTGAGCCATATCGCGCTGCGAGCTCGCGCAGGCGCGCATCGATGACGGCCATTCCGCGGCTGCGCGCATACATCAGAGGACCGCCACGGAAGGGTGCGAAGCCCGTCCCAAAAATGACCGCGGCGTCGACCAGGTCGGCGTCCTCGACGACACGTTCCCGCAGGCAGGCCACACACTCGTTGACCAGCACGAGGATCAGGCGGTCGATCAGGTCCGGCGGCGGGGTGGCCTCGGAGGGAGGCTTCACGGCCTTGCCATCCTTCCAGGTGTAGAAGCCCTGGCCGCTCTTGCGACCGAGTTGTCGGGCGGCCACTTTCTGCTTGAGCCGCGAGAGGTCCGGAGCGGATCGCCCGAGCTCCGCGGCGATGATCTCGCCAACATGCTCCGCCACATCCAGCCCCACGACGTCGGCCAGCTCGATAGGCCCCATCGGCATGCCGAAACGCACGGCCGCCGTATCGATGACCGCAAGGGGAACGCCCTCCTGCGCGGCAAACATCGCCTCGTGCAGATAGGGCATGAGCACCCGGTTCACCAGAAATCCTGGCGAGCTGCGGCACAGCACGGGCAGCTTGTCCAGGCGCCGCGCGAACGCAGTCGCGCATTGGGTCACTTCGGGTGCAGTGCTCACCGAGTGCACGATCTCGATCAAGGGCATCTGCGGCACGGGATTGAAGAAATGCAGGCCCACGAGCCGCTCAGGACGAGCCAGGCGTTCTGCGAGCGGCTCGAGCACGAGGCTCGAAGTGTTGGTCGCCAACAGCGCATTGGCCTTCATGCGCGGCTCGAGCTGCGCATACAGGCTGCGCTTGGCATCCAGGCTCTCGAAGATGGCCTCGACGACGACGTCGGCGCGCGGCACGCCTGCACCCTCGACGTCCGCTGCGATCCGCCCGCTCGCGGCTGCTCGCTGCGCAGGGTCGCGCAGACGCTTCGCAAAAAGCTCGTGCGCCCGCTGCAACGCAGGGTTGACCAGCTCCAGGGTTCGATCCTGCAAGGTCACCGTGAAGCCGCGCAAGGCCGCCCATGCGGCAATGTCCCCGCCCATGACGCCGGCACCGACGACGTGCACATGTTGGATGTCGGCGGCCGCCTTGCCTCCCTGGGACTTCAGGCGGTCCTGGAGCAGAAAGACGCGCACCAGGTTGCGCGAGGTGTCGGTCGTGAACAGGTGGGCGATCGAGCGCGCCTCGGCTTCGAAGGCGGCGGGGCCCCGTGCTCCGTATCGGCCCCACAACTCGAGGATCGCGAACGGTGCCGGATATTGATCACGGCGCGCCCTGGCGGCGACCTGGGCGATCAAGGCGGGTTTCACCAGGAAACGCACCAGCGGCCAGCTGAGCACCTTCTCGATGAGCGGCGCATGCCGCGGAGGTGCGGCCCGTTGGATGAGCTCACGCGCCGCCGCACGCAACTGATCGGCGGGGACGAGGCGATCGACCAGCCCGATCTTCAGGGCCTTGTCGGCCCGCACGGG
>CAZLYG010000113.1:0-12365 GCA_964563075.1 uncultured Steroidobacteraceae bacterium
TAGGCCATGCGCATCCGGCTCTTGCGAACCAGGCGCCACGATTCTGCCGACAGGCCGAGAAGCGCGTCTGCGCGCGCGTAGCACCACCATGGCAGCTGAACGCGCGCGAGCACTTCGAAGAGCGGGACCATGTCCGCTTCGCGATCGAAAAAATTGTGGTCGAAATACTGGATCGAGTCCGCCCCCAGGTGATCTCTGAGCCAGAGCAGATCGCGCTCGAGCCGTGCAGCAGGGGGCAAGGCGGTGGCGCCCCGGAACATCCCGGCCACTCCACAGAACGTGCACCGGAAACGGCAGCCCAGAGCGGCCTGGTGGGCCGCAGTCCGCTGTCCCAGAAACGTCTTCGCCAGGTAGCGGCGCGGATCACCGAGGAGATGGTAGGGCAACAGGGTGTCAGTACGCCTGTCGGCGAACACGCGATCTTTGTTGTGGACGACCTCCCCACCGTGCTTCTTCCAGGACAGTCCGTCGATGCCCTGCACGTCAGAGGTGCCCAGCGCATCCAGAAGCTGGCCGAACGTGCCCTCACCCTGCCCCCTCACGGCATAGTCCACGTAGGGCGCGTTCATGGCGGCAGGGGTGTACAGCGTCGGGAAATATCCGCCCCAGATCACCGGCAGCGCCGGCGAAGTCTCCTTGACCGCCCGTGAAACGTCGATTGCCGACTGCACCTGCGGTCCGCCCATCACCGAGATGCCCACGGCGTGGCAGGGCTGCTCCGCCACAGCTCGGCGGATGCCATCCAGATAGCCGCGCTCCACGTTGCCGTCGACGATCTGGCACGTATAGCGGTCCCCCAGCGACGCCGCCAGCGCAAGCATGGACAGCGGCAGGCGCGCGCTCCGCGGTGAAGTGATCGTCGGATTGATGAGGAGGATGCGCCGCGGTTTATGGGCGGCCTTCGTTGCGGTCTCGGACATCGGATACCTTGCGCCTTCTCGCAACCTAACTCAGTCGCAGAATCGTCAGCTTCTCGTTGACGTACTCACGCTCGCTTACCACCTGCATCGCAAAAGAGTGACGCTGGAATTCGCGCACGAACCTGGACGCGTCGCCGTAGGTCGACAGCAGGACGAGCGCCGCGCCTCCCGGCTGCAGGTGATCGCGCAGCCCGGCCGCAAAGCGCTCGGCAACGTCGAGCGAACGCCACGCTCGGTCGGCATCATCACGGGGAGCGCCATGCAGAAATGGCGGATTGAACAGGATCAGGTCGAAACGCCGGCCCGCCAGCGGAGCAAACAGATCGCCGTGGACAACCTCAACCCGATCCTCCAGGCGATTCATCAGGACGTTGATCCGGGCACAGCGAACGGCGTCAGGATTGATGTCGACCGCGACGACAGTTGCCGCTCGTCGTGCGACAAACAGCGCACACACCCCGGAACCGGTCCCCATGTCGAGAACCGTAGCGGCCCGGGGTACGAGCGCGGGCGTAAGCTGCGACGCAAAAAATTCGCCGGTCCGCATCCAGCGCGGATTGAGCACCCCGGGTGTGACGAGCACCGGCACCTCCCCCAGGTGCTCGAGCACGAAACCGTCGAGGCGCCTTTTCCTGAAGAGACGAAACTGCCAGTGCAGTGCTTTGCCGATAGCGAGGCGGGCCAGACTGAAGGAGTGCGGCTTGAGCAGCGACCCTGCTGGTTCCAACGGCGTACTCATGGCGCTTCGCTCGCTCGTCGTGCCGCCGGCAGCAGTGAGTCAATCGCCGTAGCCGGATCGCGCCACATGGAGCACACGCACGTTGCGCACTCGCGGCGCTGGCCAGCGCGGATCGAAGCTCGGAGGGACCTCATGGCTTCGCTGTTCAGCTCGGCAAACTCCGACTGCGGGGGGCCGGGAATAAAAAAACACGGGTGCAGCCGGGCCTTCGCGTCGACCACTGCCGAAAACTCCGGCGCGTTACAGCGCACGGCGGGGTAGGAAGCCTGCCCTCTGACGGCGGCGAAGTACTGATGAATGCGATGCAGCTTCTGCGGGCTCTCAGCGATGAACCCGGAGCGGAACTCCTCTCCACGGTCCCGCTCGAGCTCACTCAGAATCTGCTCCAACACGGGCAGATCACTCGACTGCAACGCCAGGTCAGCGGCGAAATTATCCGCACGCGCAAAGGCGTGAGGATTGGCCACGTCCACAGCCAGGAACGACACCTGGTGCGCTCCGAGCTCGCGTGTCAATTGTACGAACGTGGGAAGCTCACCGTAATTCGCTCGTTGCAGAGTCACTCGAACGCTCACAGGCCGTCCCAGCCGTGCAATTGCTCGGATTCCGTCACATACGTTGTCGAACGCGTCCAGGCCGCGCGTAGCGAGATAGGTCGCGGCATTGGTGCCGTCGAGCGACACGGTCACTGCCTCGAAGAGCTCCGCCACCCGGCGCGCGTGCTTTGCCAGGGACAGGCCTGAGGTCAGCAGCCAAAGCGAGAGGCCATGGGCTCTGAGAACCTCCGCGATGCCCACCCATTCGGGGTTCAGCAGGGGCTCACCGCCCGAGATCAGAGCCACGTGGGTGCCGAGCCGCCGCAGCTCGGGCAGCAAAGCCTTCACCGACCCGAGGCTGAGGTCGGCGCGGCCATGCCGCCAGTAATCGCAGGTCACGCACCGGGAATTGCAGCGCTCAGTCAGATACAGCGTGACCAGCGGCAGACGCCGGAGCGAGGAGCCCACGTCGATCGGCTCTGCAGACAATGTCCTCTACCTTTGTTTCGCGGACTCCCGGGAATGAGTTGCCCGTTCCCGGGAAACGGTTCAATCTGTTGCGCTATATTGAAGTCTTTACTTAATTAAGCTACTGCTTCAGGATATCTTCCATGGACACCTTCGTTGCCCTCGCCGATCCCACCCGGCGGCGCATTCTGGAGATGCTGGCTCAACGACAGCTTTCCTCCGGCGAGATCGCAGCTCGCTTCAAGGTGAGCGCGCCCGCTGTCTCGCAGCATTTGCGGACCCTGCGCAAGGCGAAGTTGGTTCGCGTGCGCGCACGGGCGCAGCGCCGGATCTACGAGCTCGACGGCGACGGCGTCCGTGAAGCATTCGAATGGCTGGCGCGCATTCAGCAGTTCTGGGATCGCAAGCTGGATACCCTCGAAGGCCTGTTGAAGCAGGGCGCCCAGGAGGAGCCGCGCAGGAGGAGTGATGAGTGATCGTGGCGAGCCTTTTCCAGTCCCCGCCGTCCGGTTCGTCCGTACCTTGCCCGGTCCACCGCAGCGTGTATGGGAGTACCCGACGGACTGCCGGAAACTGACAGCTTGGTTCGGCAACGAAGGGATCATCGAGCCGCGGCGGGACGGTTGAGGCACGCAGCGTTTACATGCAACGCAACGCCGCGATCTATGGCGTGGATCCAGGCAATCTGCAGCGCTGAGTCGTTCGTCGCGAGCGGGCTCGCCGCCGTCAGCGCACGCCTCGCACGATGAACAACACGCCGAGAACGGCAAACAAAACCGCGGCGCCGATCTGGATCGCCTTGAGGGGCAGGCGGTCGGCAAACGCTTTGCCTAGAAATACCACCGGCCCGTTGGCGAGCAGCATGCCGCAGGTGGTGCCGGCAATGACGGCCACGAGGCTTGGATAGGCCGCGGCGAGGGCCAGCGTAGCGATCTGGGTTTTATCACCGGTCTCCGCGACGAAGAACGCAACGACCGTCGCGACAAACACGCTCGAGTCGCGAATCTTCCCGCCCTCGGCCTCCAGCTTGTCGGGCTTCAGCGTCCACAGCGCCATGACCAGCATGCTGACGCCGACCGCGATATCGAGAACGCCGGGGCTCAGAAATCTCCCGAGCCATTTGCCGAGCACGCCCGCGAGCGTGTGGCTCGCGAGCGTCGCGAGGAGGATGCCCGCAAGGATCGGCCAGGGCCGTCGAAAGCGGGCTGCCAACACCAGCGAGAGCAACTGGGTGCGGTCGCCCATTTCGGCGACCGCGATACTGGTGAGACAGACGAGAAAAGCTTCCATCGAAGGGCGGGCAGTGTAGCGACGGCTACGCCATACTGCGACTTTCGTCCGTTACATGTAACGCTTGCATATGCGTTACAGGTAACGTATAGTCTCGCCCCATCGAGTTCCCGACAGCGAAACGAAGTGAGTAAAGAAGGCAGCCGTAAGCGGCAGGTTGCGCGAAGATCGCGACTGAAGGCGGAAGGATTGGTGCAGCGGGATGTCTGGATCCTGCCGCAGCACGCGCCCCTGCTGCTGAAGCTCGAGAGATTGCTTCGCAAGCCCAACGCCCACCCCCTCATTCACGCGCTCAGAGGAGTCACCCTCGCCATGTCGTCCGAACCTGTCAGCGTACGCAGCCTGCTCGGCAGCCTGCGTACAGGGAGCCTAGGTACCTCCGGCAAATTCACTTTCACCCTGGTCGAAGGGGTCGACCCGGTGATCCAGGCCACCGCGCACGAGTGCGGCGACCTCAACATCTACATCGCCGTCACCGGGGAGATCGCCATCGTGCAGGCGACGCTGTTCCCCGTGGCTCGGGTGCGAAACACGGCGAAGCTGAATGACCGGGTGCTGCGCACGGAGAAGCTGTTCGACCTCGCCAACATTTCCATCGACTCGCATCCGGATGGCGAGGAGTTCTATGTGATCTACGGCGCCCTGCGCGCCACATCGGCCCTCGTCGATATCGAGTACGAGATCGAGACACTCGCGCACAACGCGGTGGACGCCGCGTCGGCGTACCGCGAGTTCCTGCACTAACTGGAGATTCCCATGCCTGGCATTGTGACCAAACTTTGGACGGCGCTGCGAGGCGCTGCGAACGAGGCGGGTGAATTTGCGGTGGACGCGAACGCGACTCGCATCCTGGATCAGGAGATCCGCGACGCCGACAACGAGCTGCGGCAGGCACGCGACGGACTCGCGGACCTGATGGGCAAGCAGACGGTCGAGAAGAATCACCGCGGCGAGAAGGAGACGAAGCTCAGCGAGTACGCGGGCTATCTGCGCCAGCTGCTGGCCAAGCAGAAGGCGGCCGAGCAGGCCGGACAAGCCGCGGAGTCAGCCTCGCAGGGCAAGCTCGCACAGGAGGTGGCAGCGAAATACGCCGAGTTGGAGGCTGCGATGAAAGCTTCCGATAACGTCATCGCCGAGTATGACAAGAGCATCGACGCGTTGAAGGTGAAGATCGCCGCCGGAGAGTCGGCACTGCGCACCCTCCGGCAACGGGCCGACACGGTGAAGGCGAAGCAGCACGTGATCAACGCTTCTGCTGCCGTATCAGCGGCGCACAGCGGCACGGACACTCACATGCGCAGTGCGCTGGACAGCCTGGAGCGGATCGAGAAGCGCCAGGAGGAGAGCCTGGCCCGCATGGATGCGGCCAACAAGCTCGCGGCCGAGGCGACGGGCGAGGCCTTGGAAGAGCGCTTGAAGAGCGCCGGGATCATCCCCGGAGCGCAGGCGGCAAGCGAGGTGCTGGCCCGCTTCAAGAACGAGACGCCGCCCGCGGCCAAGTGAGATGAGAGCTCGGTGAACTATGTCTTTCAGCTCATTGTTCAAGTCGGCGCTCGGGGATCTGTCGTCGCGACCGCTGCAGGAGACCCCCGCCCCGCTACACCTGCGGCGCGGGGGGTTCCTGGAGATCGACCCGTTGCCGTTCCAGATGGTCGCCGACCGGGTGAACTTCTCGCTGGCCGTCCCGGCTCAGCCGATCGCCGCACGCGGCGAGGTGGATCTCGGGGGCAACAGCTGGCTGCATCGTTTCTACCTGGATGACGACGATACCTGGCTGCAGGTCAAGACCGATGGCGGCTCGCGGGACGAGCACGTCTCGGAGTGCATCCTGTGGCGCTACTGGGAAGTGCAGACTCCCGGCAGCCAGGCGGAGCTGGGCCTGATCGCCGGTCCGCACAGCGCGGTTGGTTTGCCCCGCTACACTGTAGGTGCGTACGTGTACGAACGCGCGTGGGGCGTTTCAGCAGGCCAAACCGAGCTCATACCGTTCCGCGAGACCGTGTTCGACCGCAGCGATACGGTGGCCAGCCAGACGTGCCAGCACTACGCGATGTTGTATCGCCGGGACGTGCCGGCGTGCGATCGCAAGGAATACGTGCTCATCTCGGTCGAGGAGGCGCCGGGACGGCTGCAGGTCGTCACCTCACTCGGCATGGACGCGCTGCAGGCCGACTTCACCGTCACCTGAAGACAGCGTCTTGCAACCCATATAACAAGCTGAATACGGGAGATCGACATGCCGCATCCGTGGACGCTCTCGCTCGGGGGACTGGTGCCGTTCCTCACCTATTTCATCCCGGCGCTGGTGCTCGTCATGTGTTTCGGGGCCGTGTATTCGCGCCTCACCCCGCACAACGAGTTCGGTTTGATCAAGGAAGGCAATTCTTCCGCTGCCATCGCCTTCGGCGGCTCGCTCATCGGTTTCGTTCTGCCGCTGTGCACGGCCGTCGTGCATGCGGTGTCGCTGCTCGATTTCGCCATCTGGGGCGTGATCGCCCTGATCGTGCAGCTGCTGACATTCTCGGTGGTACGGCTCTTCATCCCGCAGCTGTCCAAACGCATCAGCGACGATCAGGTCGCCGCCGCCCTGTTCGTTGCGCTGACCTCCGTGGCCATCGGCCTGGTGAATGCCGCGTGCATGACGCCATAAGGAGAGTTTTATGAAACGATCCCGCACCGTTCAACTGGCTTTCATGAGCTCCGTGCCGTTGCTCGTCACGGCCTGCGGCTCCCCTCCGAACGAGCGCCTCGCCTATCAGGACGTCCAGCAGTGCATCGCGGACGGCAAGGTCAGCAAGGAAGTCTGCGAACAGGAGTACCAGGCCGCGCTGCAGGCACGTGCGCAGCAGTCGCACTACTCGACATACGGCGACTGCGCAGCACAATGGGGCGATCAATGCCGGCAGTACGTCACCAGCAGCGGCGATCACTGGTTCATACCCGCTCTGGCCGGCTTCGCCATCGGCAGGATGTTGGGACATCGGGACTACTACTACCCCGCTCCCTACTATGGCGGGGGCTGGGGAGGAGCGTACCGCTACCGCCCGGACCGGGGCGGCGGCTGGGACAGCCGCTCTTATGGCCCGCCTCGGGGTCCGACGACGGCTGAGACGCTCTCACGCGGTGGATTTGGCTACAGCGGGGCCGCGCGCTCGAGCTGGGGTGGCTGAGAGCGCCCCAGGGCGCATGCGCAGCGGCCAGGAGAACTCTATGGAACGCGTCATGGCTGGCGAACGCACTGACTGGCGGGAGCTGGCGGGAAAGATGGGCTTTCACTTCCACACGCCCGAGGGAACGCCCTACTGGGACGAGTCAGCTCACTACCGCCTGACGCTGCGCGAAGTCGAGCAGGACCTGGAGAACCCGACGGAAGAGCTGCACGAGATGTGCATGGATCTCGTGTCGCGAGCGGTGCGCGACGAGGAGTATCTGCGCAAGCTCGCCATTCCGCCGCCGTTCTGGGATTTCGTGCGCACATCGTGGCTGCGGGGCGACCCACACCTGTACGGGCGCATGGACCTGGCGTACGACGGTCGCGGTCCCGCCAAGCTGTATGAGCTCAACTACGACACGCCCACCTCACTTTACGAGTGCGCGGTGTTCCAGTGGGTGTGGCTGGAGCAAGGCATCGAGCGCGGCACGCTGCCGCGCGGCGCCGATCAGTTCAACTCCGTGCAGCAGAAGCTGCAGCGGGTGTTTGAGCTGATCGGCTCGCGACTGGATGCAGTCATTCATTTCGCTTCGATCCGTGACGTGGTTGAGGATCTGGCCACCGTGGAGTATCTGCGGGACCTCGCGCGGCAGGCGGGGCTGCGTACGCAATACATTGCGATGGAGGATATCGGAGCCAGCCGCGACGGCCGCTTCACCGACCTCAACAATCAGGTGATCGAGGCGATCTTCAAACTCTACCCTTGGGAGATGATGTTCGCAGAGGATTTCTCGCGCTTCCTGCCCGGTGCGCGGGTCGTCTGGTTCGAGCCGCCGTGGAAGACGATTCTTTCCAACAAGGCCGCGCTCGCGCTGCTGTGGGAGCTGCACCCGAACCACCCCAACCTGCTTCCCGCCTACATCGACACGGCGCCGACCGAGGCGCTGCCCAATGGGTGGGTGCGCAAGCCGTTCTTCTCCCGCGAAGGGGCGAACGTGGAGCTGGCGACGACCGAGGGCGAGCGAGTGCTGGCTCCCGGACCTTACGGCGATGGGCCGTTCGTTCGGCAGGCTTTCCATCCGCTGCCTTCGTTCGGCTCGGTGCGCTCGCTGGTGGGGAGCTGGGTGATCGCGGATCAGGCGGCCGGCATCGGCATCCGTGAGGACGATTCACTCATCACGCGTGATACGGCGCGTTTCGTGCCTCACGCCATCGTTGATTGATCGCCAAGGCGACGCCGCGCGGGAGGAAGCGGCGCGGCTGGCACCGCTGACATCAGCGCGGTCGCGAACCGCCTCAGCCGTAGGGACAGGCGCGCCGGGCAGAACGGCTTACCGCCTGAAGGTGCCGAGCAGGACGCCGGCCCCGATGAACACGCCGCCTGAGGCGCGGTTGAACCAGCGCATGCGGTGGCCTTTTCGCAGCCACGCGGCAAGCCTTGCTCCGCCGCCGGCATAGACGAGCATCCAGCAGGTTTCGATCACGGCGAAGGTGGCGAGCAGCACGGCCGCTTGTGGCGCAAGCGTCTGGCGGCGATCGATGAACTGCGGAAAGAAGGCGACGCAGAACAGGATGGCCTTGGGATTCGACAGTGAGACAAGGACGCCGGTGCGATAACGCGCCCAGCCGCTGACGCCCAGCGGGCGGTGCTCCGTGACGAGCCGCGTATCCGCCGTGCGCCAGACCCTGATGCCAAGATAGATCAGGTACCCCGCACCGACGTACTTGATCACTTCGAATGCGGTCGTCGATGCCAGCAGCACCGCCCCGAGTCCCCCGATCGAAATCGCCAGGATGACCGCCAACCCGCTCAGCAGGCCGAGCATGGTGCTGAACGTGCGCGTCAGGCCATGGTGGATACCATGGGTCAGCGACAGCAGCATGTTCGGGCCCGGCGTGCCGGAAATCACGAACACCGCTGCGACGTAGGCCAGCCAGAGGCTCAGTGACATCGTGGCTGGCCTCGCCTCATAGCGGCCCGCGTGAGGTCGGGAAGTCGCCGTTGCGGCGCTCGAAGATATCCGACCACGCGGGACCATCCCACGCGGTGCCGCTCCATGCGCGCGCTGCCGGCCGCGTCAGCGGCCGCCGCTTTCGGCCGGCTTGTTGCCGCCCGCGCCCTTACCTTGCGCCGGCTTGGAGAAGTCACCGGCCTTCACTGTGAACAAGTCCTGCGGATTGACGTAGCGGCGCATGGCGGCCTCGATGGCCTCCGGCGTCGCTTCGCTGATGCTCTTCTCGAACTTCTCATCCCACGCGAAGGTGCGGCCCAGATACAGGTGGTTGGCAAGCTCGTTCGCCAGATCGCGGTCAGTGGATCGCGCGACGATCCGCGACTGCAGCAGGCCGGACTTCGCGTCCGCGATCTCCTTTGCGGTGAATCCCGATTTCAGCGCGCGCTCGATCTCCTCATGCACGTCGGTCTCCACCTTCCCGACATTCTGGGGTGCGCAGATCGCATACACATAGAACGAGCCGACGGCATCCTGCGGATCGGCCTCGACGTCCGAGCCCACCGTATAGCTGACACCGTCATGCTGGCGGATGCGGGTGGCCAGCCGCGAGTTCAGGAATCCGCCGCCGAGAATGGCGTTGCCGATCTCCAAGGGGGGATAGGCGGGATCGTCCTCGCGCAGTTGCAGATTCTCTCCGGAGAAGAACACCGCGTTTGCCTTGTCAGGCGTCTCGATGGTCTCGGATTTTCCGACGACCGGTTTGTAAATCGCCGGTGCGCGCATGTACGGGCTCGCACTCTTCCACGAGGCAAACGACTGTTGCAGCGCCTGCGTTGCCGCACTCGGGTCGAAACTGCCGACCAGCGCGACCTCGCCATCGGAAGCGCCATAGAAGCGCTGGTGGAACTGCTGCAGTTCCCCCACAGTGATCTTGCTCACCGCCGCCGCCTGCTCATCGAAGGTCGGCACGTAGCGGAAGTCGCCGGGCGCGTAGGGGGAGAGATAGCGCCGCTCCGCCTGTGTTGCCAGCGGCTGCGGCTCGGTCTTCGAGCTGTCGATCTGCGCCAGCCGCTGACGCTTGATCTCCTCCAGCTGATCCGGAGGGAAGGCAGGCTGTTGCAGCACTTCCGCCGCCAGGTCCAGCACCGCAGGCAGATTCTGACGAGTGGTCTCGAACGAGACCGCGACGCCACTGGCACTCCCGGAAGCGGACATGGTCGCATTGAGACGCGTCAGCTCGTCCTGAAGCTGTTGCCGGGTGTGTTTCTTGGTACCACGCATGAGCATGGCGCTGGTGAACCTGCCGACGTCGCCGAGGTTCTGCAGTGACTGCACCTCACCGAAGTGCAGCGCGATCACACCATTCACGCGATCGCCGCGCGACTTGCGCTCGAGGAACGCCGTTTTCAACGCCCCGATGGTGCCGCGCTGGGTCCGCGCTTCGATGTTGGCCGGCGTTGCGTCGAAGCGCTCGCCCGCTGCCACCTCCTTGTCGCCCGTGTAGCCCTGCAGCATCGCCATGAGGGGCGGTGCGGTCGGAATCACCGCGCGCAGCGGCTGCTCGTCGGGAATGAACTCGCCTACCGTGAGGTTGGACGGGATCAGGTAGTGCTGCGCCACCCGCTGCACGTCCTCGATCGTGACCTTCCTCATCTGGTCGCGGTCCCAGAACAACAGACGCCAGTCGCCGGCGGCCACGTTCTCGCTCAGATTGGAGGCCACCTGCTCTGAAGAGCTCATCAGGCGTTCATAGCCATTGAGCTCCTCCGACTTGACTCGCTGCAGCTCCTCCTCCGCGAAGGGCACGGTCGCGAGGTCGGCGATCAGCTTATCGAGCGCCGTGCGCGCCGCGGGGAGGTTGCCGTCCTTGGTGAGCACGACAGTAAACATCAGGTAGCCGGGATCGTGCAGGCTCGCCGCGTTGACGTTCGCCTGGACCGCGAGCTTCGTCTCGATCAGCTGCTTGTACAGCCTGCCCGAAGGACGCTCGTTCAGCAGCTCGGCCAACAGCCCGATCGCGGCACTGTCTGACTGCGCATCCGCCGGTATGTGAAACGCCTCGATCAATACCTGCTGACCGCCTGTACGGCGCAGCGTTACTGCACGCTCGCCGTCCTGTGTCGGCTCCTCCGTGTATGGATGCGGAAGAACGCGCGTCGGCCGCGGGATGGCGCCGAATACGCGTTGGATGTAGGCGAGCGCCTTCGCCGTGTCGAAGTTGCCCGCCACGATGAGCACTGCGTTATCGGGCTGATAGTAGGTGTGGTAGAACTTCTGCAGGTTGGCGATCGGCACATTCTCGATGTCCGAGCGTGCGCCGATGGTCGGGTGGCCATAGTTGTGCCACAGGTAGGCCGTCTCCAGCACGCGCTCGCGCAGGATGTTGGCCGGATTGTTCTCGCCGCGCTCGTACTCGTTGCGCACCACCGTCATCTCGCTGTCCAGATCCTTCTTCGAGATGAAGGAGTTGACCATGCGGTCCGCCTCGAGCCCCAGGGCCCATTCGAGGTTGGCCTGCGTGGCAGGAAAGGTTTCGAAATAGTTGGTGCGATCGTCTGCCGTGGTGGCGTTGGCACTCGCACCGTGGCTGGCGATCTCCTCGGGAATGTTCGGGTTCTTCGGCGTGCCCTTGAAGTTAAGGTGCTCCAGCAGGTGCGCCATTCCGGTCTCGCCGTAGCTCTCGTAACGGGAGCCGACCTTGTAGGTGATGTTGACGGTCGTCGTGGTACTGGCGTCATCCGGATACAGCAGCACCTTCAGTCCATTGTCGAGCGTGTACTCGGTAACTCCTTCGATCGTGATGACTTTTTTGGGAGCAGCGCCGGATTTTGCGGCGGGCGCTTTGTCAGTGGTATGCGCCGGCACAGCGGGAGCGGCGGTGCACGGCACGCCGATCAGCGAAATTTGCGCGAGGAGCAACAGTGAGATACCGAAGCGTCGCAGCAAGCGAATACAGCTCATTCGACCTCCGAAGGGAACGGCTCAAAGGGGCAGCCGCGGCTCGCCCGGCAGGCAGCCGCAGTGATCTGGGTGCGCAATATACCGGCTTCAGCTTAGGTTTTTCTTAAGATGCGACAACCGCTCGCCAAAATAGGTCGGGCACCCGCCTAGCGAGGTGCGATCGTTCGCACCACTAAGGAAACCCCGAACAGACTGACGAGCATCAACCATGCCCAGGGGTTGCCGAAGTTCAGCGTATAGCCGATGCCCATGCGCTTCTCCACCATCAGCGCGGGATCGGCCGGGTTGAAGTAAAACAGTCCCCAGTGCCAGTGCTCATCTGCGCTACGGTCACCGACAGGGGCC
>CAZLYG010000114.1:0-5254 GCA_964563075.1 uncultured Steroidobacteraceae bacterium
GCTCGATCGCAAGATCCCGGACATGCTGCCGAAAGCCTATCGCTGGGTTGCCGAAATGCACGAGATCGCGCAGTTCGTTACGCAGGAAGCGGGAGGCGGCATCTACACCGGTGCCTCGCAAGTGTTCGACCGCGTCGCGCGCGCGATGGCCGACGACGGCGTCGAACCCGAGTTGTTGCGTCACTTCTTCGAGACCTAGCTCGCGGTCTCCTTCCACGCCTGCAGAGTCTGGACCCGCGCAAACCACGCGAGCAGGTCCGCATAGGGCGCCAGAGGGACATTGGCCGGGGCCGCCGCCAGCAGGGTCGCTCCAAGGGCGAGGTCTGCGAGCGTCACGCTGTCCCCGCACACCCAGCGTCTTTGGGCAAGATGCCCGTCCAGCACCGGCGCGTAGCGTTCCAGCAGGTCCTCGCCACGGCGG
The DNA here is from genome assembly GCA_964563075.1 of uncultured Steroidobacteraceae bacterium. GTDB lineage: Bacteria > Pseudomonadota > Gammaproteobacteria > Steroidobacterales > Steroidobacteraceae > 13-2-20CM-66-19. The sequence goes on from CAZLYG010000114.1 coordinate 422, forward strand.
ATCTGAGCCGGATCGGCGGGGCCCTGGCCGATCATGCCTTTGACCAGGTTCTCCCAGACGAAAATACTGACGGTCGGCTGGAAATGCTGCGCGTTCCAGAACACCCAGCGATGGATGTCGGCGCGCGCCCGTGCATCCTCGGGGTAGGCGGCATGCCCCGGCGCCTTGTCGGCCAGGTACAGCATGATGGCGTGCGACTCGGTGAGGATGAAGCCATTGTCCTCCAGCACCGGCACCATGCCGTTCGGGTTCAGGGCCAGAAACTGCGGGCTACGCTGCTCGCCTCTTTCCAGATCGATCTTGATGAGCTCCGCCGACAGGCCCAGATGGGCTGCGGCCATGGCGGCCCGGCGTGAGTTCGAGGACAACGGATGATGGTACAGGCGCATCGCAGCTCCCTCGTCAGGTATGTCCTGGGATGCATTCTGATACGCACTGCTGACAGATTCCGTCAGCAGTGCGCTCGCTTTGGCCGGTTCGGCCGTCGCCTCAGCCGATCTCGGAGAGATTCATCTCATTCAGCCAGGCCTTGACGAGCACACTGCGGCGCTGCGGATACCGCTCGCCCGATGTGTTCAGCTGCGTGATGCGGTCAGCACGGAAATGGCGAAAAGCCGCGCGCAGCTCGCACCAGGCCGCGAGCACCGGTTTGCCCTCATAGAAGGCAAGGCCAATAGGCCAGATGACCCGCTCGGACGCCAGCCCGGCTTCGTTGGTGTACGCAATCCGCACCTTGTGCTCACGGCGGATCGCTTCGCGCAGGGGCCGCAGAGTCACGCCGGACCCGGACTTTCTAACCGCCGGCACCCACAGGCCCGTGTCGGCGATCCGATCTCGCAAGTCCTTGGGCGAGGCGGTCGCGATCTTCGCCAGAGCACGCGTCGCCGCCTCGGCCAGCGCCGCATCTTCCTGACGCTGCACCCACCGGGCTCCGAGCACGAGCGCTTCCAGCTCGTCCTCGCCGAACATCAGCGGCGGCAGGAAGAACCCCGTGCGCAACAGATAACCTATTCCCGCTTCGCCTTCGATGGGCGCCCCGAGCTCAATGAGCGTCTGAACATCCCGGTAGAGCGTACGGACCGAGACCGCCAGCTCGGCGGCGAGGTGCGCAGCCGAGATCGGCCTGCGCCGGGCCCGCAGTGCATCCATCAGCATGAACAGACGCGACGTACGGCTCATCGCGCGCTATCCACGATGAGCCTTGCGAGCTTGTCGTAGTCACCGCCGAAGTGATGTCCGCCGCTCAACTCGACGACGCGCGCGTTGCTGGTGTTGACCTTCGGGCAGATCGAATCGCTGTCATCATCGCCATAGACGCACAGCGCGTTGGCTGCCGACAGCTTGCGGATTTCCGGAGCGGTCGGCAGGCCGTTGTCGCCCCCGCCCAGCCAGTTGGTGACGTGGAATTCGAACGAGGCTGTGTTGCTGATACCGATCATGGCTACGAGCTTCACCAGCGGCCGCGTCATCGCCGGCAGTCGATTGACCGCGAACGGCAGCACATCGGCACCCTGCGAATAGCCGATCACCAGAGCGCGCTTGCGGTGCCATGCCGACGAGTAGTATCGCAGGATGCGATCGAGGTCCTTTGCCATGCCGGCGGGCGTGCGCGGACTCCAGAAATAGCGCAGTGAGTCCACGCCGACAACCGGGATACCGCTGGCCGCCATCCGCGCGGCAACCTCCTTGTCGATCCCGGCCCAGCCGCCATCCCCGGAAAACAACACGGCGAACGTATCGTCACTGCCGCTACCGCTCGCGGGCACCTCGATAATCGGCAGTCCCGCCAGCAATGCCGGGGGCACCGGCAGATTCTTGGCGGCGGCCGACGCCGCGATCGAAGCGTAGGCGCGGTCGAACTGCGGCAGCCAGTCCTGCGGGTCGCGGTAGTTGTGTCCGACACCGGGAAGCGCCACGAAGCGCGCTCCGTGCACCTTGGCAACGAATGCCCGGGCCTCGGACAACATGCACTCGCCGTCCTCCTCACCATGCAGGGCGATCCAGGGCGCCGACAACCGCGCCGCCGGAATGAGCGTTGCCCCCGCGCCGTGCGGGCGCAGCGTGTAGCGTAGGTTGCCGGCGCGGCACAGCGGCTTGCTCAGATCCAGATCGACGCAGAACGACAGCGACAGCGCGCCGGCAAACGTGCCCTGCGGCGCCTGCGCCAGCATCGCGTACGCCATGCTGGCACCCGCGGAGTGTCCGATGAGAATCGGAGTGAAGTACGTGGGGAGCTTGTAATACGCCTGAATGTAGCGGCTCAGATTCTCCAGATCGCCGTCCGGGAAGACACAATCCCCCGTGTCCTCCTCGAGGTTCGTGTACAGCTGCGCCGTGTCGATGCCGGCAACCAGCGTGCCCTGGCTCGCCAGTCTTTTGGCGATCGAGGCGAGTCCCGTGCTCCAGCCCCCATCGCCGGAGAGCAGGAAGGCGAAATGCTTCACCTGCCCGTGCGGCAGGTAGATCTCCACCCTTCTGAAGCGGCCATGGCTGATCGTCTCCGCTCCCGCGGAGTCGCCCATCAGAAGCAGCGGAAGAATGATCAGGAGCGCGAGGGCCGCCGCAGGCAGGGCCCGGAACCGGGACATCGACGCCATTGCCCCAATATACCCCGACCCCTTCCTATTTTGAGAGATGAGGGGAATACCGGCTGCCCGGTAAGATGCCTGTCTTATGAGCGAAGCCAGCCTCGCCGAGAAAACTGCCGCCGGTACCACTCCCGCTCCACCCGCGGCGCAGACCGCGTTCGGCATCCTGCTGGCCATCAGCTTCTGCCACATGCTGAATGACATGATGCAGTCGCTGGTGCCCGCGCTGTATCCGATCTTCAAGACCTCGTACCAGCTCAGCTACGCGCAGATCGGCCTGCTCACTTTCACGTTCCAGGTCACCGCATCGCTGCTTCAACCTATCGTCGGCTCGTACACGGATCGCCGCGCCCGCCCCTATTCTCTGGCAGCAGGCATGGGCTTCACGCTGGTGGGGCTGACTCTGCTGGCCTGGGCGGGCAACTTTGCCCTGCTGCTGCTGGCGGCGGCGCTGATCGGCTCAGGCTCTTCCGTATTTCATCCGGAGTCCTCGCGCGTCGCACGGATGGCCTCCGGCGGCAAGCACGGGCTGGCGCAGTCGGTATTCCAGGTCGGCGGTAACGTCGGCTCAGCGACTGGTCCGTTGCTGGCGGCGTTCATCGTGCTGCCCCACGGCCAATCCAGCGTGGCCTGGTTCTCGTGCGCGGCCCTGCTGGGTATTGCAGTTCTTTACAACGTGGGGCACTGGTACAAGGCTCACGGGCTTGCGCGACTGAAGCCGCGCGGGGCGGCGACAGCTGCCGCGCACGCGGCACCCACTCGCCGGACGGTTGCTCTGACTATTGGCATACTGCTGGTCCTGATCTTCTCCAAGTACTTCTATCTGGCGAGCTTGACCAGCTACTACACGCTTTATCTCATTCACCGTTTCCACGTCTCGGTGCAGAGTGCACAGCTGCTGCTGTTTCTGTTCCTGGCATCCGTGGCAGTGGGCACGGTTATCGGCGGACCGCTCGGAGATCGCTTCGGGCGCAAATACATCATCTGGGTCTCGATTCTCGGCGTTCTTCCCTTCACGCTGCTCCTACCGCACGCAAGCCTGTTCTGGACGGCCGCACTGACCATCCCGATCGGATTGATCCTGGCCTCAGCGTTTCCAGCGATCCTGGTGTATGCACAGGAGCTGCTCCCCGGAAAGACCGGAACCGTCGCCGGACTGTTCTTCGGGTTTGCCTTTGGGATGGGTGGCGTCGGCGCGGCGGCCCTCGGCGCGCTGGCGGACTTCGCCGGCATCGATTTCGTCTATCAGGTGTGCGCCTTCCTGCCAGTGCTCGGGGTACTGGCGGCGTTGCTCCCCAACGTCGAGGAGCGGCGCCGACGGGCCTAGTGGCTGGCCGAGGCCTGCCGCTGTGACTCGACGGGCAGCAGAACTTGCGCGCGCAAACGCGTACCGTTTGGATTCAGCTGGTGCGGCACGCAGTTCGGCGTGAATTCGACATCTCGCGTGGAGAACAACGGCACTAGCTTCTGCTTGATCTGCTCGACCAGCTCACACTGCCCAGCCTCCGCAACCGGGTCGGGATCCAGCCGCACCTGGACCGGCTTCCACTGAGCGGGCACGGTGTCACTCGCAGCACCGCTCGCCGGCGTCAGGACCTTCATCCGCACTTTGACTCCAGGAAAGGGTGCGGGCCGGCCTGGTTCCAGACAGCCGGTACCGGTCACCACGAGATCCTTGCGCTGCGCACCCAGCGACAGCAGCACTGACCTCACCTGGCTGACGAGCCCTTCGCAGGAATACTTCGTCGTGAATCCCGCGTACGTGAAACTGGCCTCTTTCGGCGTCCAGACTGCCCGGGTCTGACTCTCGCTCGGATCACTCGGCTGAGCTCCAGCGGCGATGCCGGATACGAGTGCCAGGGCAAACGCGCCTCGGCTCAAAAGAGATCGAAATGTCATGAGCGACCTCGGTTTAGGGGTCCCTACCGAACAATTGCTGCATACGAGGATAGGTGAACGGCGAGGCGAAGTGCTCGCACGAGCCAGTCTCCTTCAATTTGACGATCGCGTCCATCAAGGTGCCGGCCATCAGCAACGCCGGCCCGACCGCCGTGCTCACCCGAGCAACACCGGCCGCACGCAGCTGCGGCAGTGTGGGCGAACCCGGACGCCCCATGATGTTCATCGGAGCTCGCAGCTCCTCAGTGAGTTGCCGGATGAGATGAATGTCACCCAGGCCGATCGGATACACACAATCGGCGCCTGCGGCCAGATACGAGCGGCAGCGGTGCACCACGTCCGCAAA
>CAZLYG010000114.1:5264-12324 GCA_964563075.1 uncultured Steroidobacteraceae bacterium
ATCCGCTTGCGGCGGCCATCAGGTAGAAGTCCGTCCGCGCGTTGATGACGATCGGCACGCCTTCCCGTTCCGCCGCGGCACGCGCGGCGGCAATCCGCTGCACCGCGCTCTCCAATGGCAACAGAGAATGAGCCTGATGGTCGCGACTGTCCTCCAGGTTGATCCCGACGGCGCCCGTGCCGATGATCTCGCGCACACGCTCGCCGAGCTCGGCAGCGGTTGCGCTGAAACCGCTCTCGCAATCGGCGGTCAACGGGATCGACAGACAGCGGGCGATGCGCCGGGTGGCTCCCAGAAACTCCTCCCAGGGAATACGCTCGCCGTCCGGATACCCCAGAGACCACGATACGCCGGCGCTTGTCGTGGCAACTGCCCTGCAGCCGGCTTCCTCGAAGACGCGCGCGCTCATGGCGTCCCAGGCGTTCGGCAATACCAACATCTCACCATGATGCATGGCGCGGAAGCTGCTCGCGCTCTGTCGTTGCTCAGGCGTTTTCATGTGGCACCAGCTCGCGTGGCACGGCCGGGGGGGCACGGAAGGTGATGCACAGGCGGTTCCAGCTGTTGATGGCCACGATGCCGTAGACGAGCGCCGCCAGCTCAGCATCCGAGAATTGCGCCCTCGCGGCATCGTACACCGAGTCCGGAACCTCGCCGTCCCTGATCTCAGTGACCGCTTCAGTCAAAGCCAACGCAGCGCGCTCGCGCGCCGTAAAGACGGGGGCCTCGCGCCACACACGCACGAGGTGCAGCCGCAGGTCGTTCTCACCGAGCTGGTGCGCCTGCGTCACATGCATGGCGATGCAGAAAGCGCAGCCATTGATCTGGGAAGCGCGGAGGTCGATCAACTGCAGGAGCCGTGGATCCAGCCCACTGCCATTGACGAAAGACTGCAGGCCGCGCATGGCCTGATACGCCTGCGGGACGCTGTCGAGCTTGAGCCGGGTGGTCATGAATCCTCTCCTCGCGAGCTGTGGAGTAGCGAGGATGCCCCGCCGAATGGGACACTGAGAAGTATCAAGATTCGACGTACCGGCTATACCATGCCCGCTCGCGCGCTCCCGATTTCCCTCGACCGCAGCCAGTCGATCCCGATTTACCGGCAGATCTACGAGCGCATCCGCGAGGCGATCCTTGCGGGAACGCTCGCGCCGGGCACGCGGCTCCCGTCCTGGAACGGACTGGCTTCGCAGCTGGGGGTCGCGCGCGGGACCGTCAAGGCCGCGTATGACTGGCTGGCCGGCGAAGGGTACGTTCTCGGCCGTGGCGCCGCCGGGACCGTGGTGCCAGCGATCCTCAAGACGCCTGGCCGTGGCATGGAGAAACACCGCACCGCTCGGCGCACGCAGGGCCCCACACGCAACAGGGTGTGGGGACGCTCGCATCCAGGGCCCGCGCACTCGCATCCAGAGCCCGCGCACTTGCGTCCAGAGCCCGCGCGGAGTCACTCGCATCCAGGGCCGCACCAACTCCCACGGCCCGCGCCCGCCGAGTTCGAACTCCCGGCGTCCGGGGCCATTCCGCCGTTCCAGATGGGCTTCCCGGCTCTCGACGCGTTTCCGAGAAAACTGTGGACGCGGGTCGCCGCACAGTGCGTGCGACGCTTCGATGACACCGCCATGGGTTACACGGACGTGATGGGATATCGGCCTCTGCGCGAAGCCATTGCGGCGTATGTCGCTGTGGCGCGCGGAATCGCCTGCACCGCGGATCAGATATTCATCACCTGCGGTTACGCAGGCGCCCTGGAGTTGATTTGCCGGACACTGCTGCAGCCAGGCGATCGCCTCTGGGTGGAGGATCCGGCGTTCTTCAGAACCCTGGCTCTCCTGCGACTCGCGGGAGCACGCATCGTTGCGGTGCCGGTCGACGAAGAAGGGTTGCGTGTGAGTGTCGGCGTGAGCCTCGCCCCCGATGCAAGATTCGCCGTGGTGACTCCCTCACACCACGCGCCGCTCGGCATGCCGCTTTCCCTGACGAGGCGATTGGAGCTGCTGGATTGGGCGGTCCGCAGGAAACGCTGGATCGTCGAGGACGACTACTACGGCGAATTCAACCTTACGGCGCGCCCGATGTCGGCATTGAGCAGCCTCGATGAGGCTGGGCGGGTGCTGTATGCGGGCACCTTCAGCAAAACGCTACTGCCGAGCCTGCGCCTGGGGTACCTCATCGTCCCCGTGCCGTTGCGCGAGCGTTTCCATCGGGCGGCCCATGCGCTGCTGCCTGCACCTCCGGTTCTCGCCCAGCACACTGTCTGTGAGTTCATGCGCCAAGGGCACTTCGGCCGCCACATGCAACGCATGCGCAGGCTCTATGCCGAGCGCAAGCAAAGCCTGATCGCCGCGCTGGACGCGCAGTTCGGCGCAGCGCTGCAGATCGATCGCAGCGGTACGGGCCTGCACCTGGTTGCGCATCTGCGGGCCGGCGCTGACGATGTGGCATTCGCCCAGGCCGCGCGCGCAGCCGGATTGGGAGCCCACGCGCTCTCGGCGGCAACCCTCCGCTTGCAGCGCCCCCCGGCGATTCTGTTGAGCTTCACGAACATCGAGGCAGCACGTGCAATGGCCGAGGTCGGCAGGTTGGCCGGTGTGGCTCGATCGGTCAAAATACTCGAATGAAGCTGTTCTCACAGAGCCTGTTCGATGAGCTGGCGGCCAAGGCGAGCGCCAGTGCCCGCCAACGCACTAACTTCAACGTGCACGCCACCTCAGCCGATCCGGTGCAGCGCTTCTTCGTGGCAGCCAACAAAGGGACGTACTTCCGCCCACACCGGCATCTCTCGAAGTCCGAGCTGGCGTTGGTGATGCGCGGCGGATTTGATGTCCTTACGTTCGACGATCATGGTGCCGTCACGGCACGCTATTCCATCGGCGAGGGATCGCCGAACGTGGGTTTCGAGACTCCCCGCGGCACCTGGCACACGCTGATCTCGCACGCGGATGGATCGCTGTTTTTTGAGGTCAAAGAGGGCCCGTACGACCCGGCCACCACCTCGGAGTTCGCTCCCTGGGCACCGGCGGAAGGCGATCCGGCCGTCGCGGCCTTTCTCGAGTGGACCCGCACGGCTCGCCCGGGCGCCGCCGCTCCCGTCTTGTGATGCGCTTCGCGCACCGCATTCCCTCCCATCCGCCGCTGTCGCATTTCGTGGATCTTCTGTGGCTCTCCGAGGGCTACGTGCAACCGCATTCGGCCGAGCGGCTGCTGCCGACCGGGAGCATGGACCTGGTCGTGAGCCTGAATGAGTGCAGCGGCGCGGACAGCCTCTCCGGGGCTCGCAGCCGGTTCGCGATTCTGGACACCTCCCGGGCCCTGAGCCTGATCGGTGTGCGCTTCAAGCCTGGCGGTGGCTTCCCTTTCTTCGGCCTCCCCGCCGGAGAGCTGCAGAATTCCAGCGTGTCCCTCCTGGAGCTGTGGAAGGGGGAAGCCGAGCGGCTGCGCGAGCAACTGCTGCAGGCGCAGACACCCGCAACCCGCTTCGACATTCTCGAGCGTGTGCTGCTGCAACGGCTCACCGCCGGCCAGTCCTGCAGTCCGGCGGTCCGCTACGCCATCGCCAGGTTCAAGGATCCAACACAGCGCACCAGCGTCGCCGAGGTCGTGGAGCGAGTCGGATTCAGCCAGCGGCATTTCATCGCCACCTTCCGTGACGAGGTGGGGCTGACGCCGAAGGTATTCTCGCGGATCACGCGCTTTCGCCACGCCATCGACAATCTGCAGGCCGCGGAGCAGGTCGACTGGAGCACACTGGCGCTGGACTGCGGATACTTCGATCAGGCGCATTTCATCCACGACTTCCGCGACTTCGCCGGAGTCAGCCCCGCCGCGTATCTGCGGCAGCGGATCAGCCTCAACCATGTGCGGGTACTGACGGAGTAAAATTCCTACAATCCCGGCACGCCCGCGTGGGTGAGGATGCTCGCAGGTCAGACACGACGAGGACGCTGCCCCATGGCCAACGCGACGATCATTCCGTATCTGTTGTATGAGGATCTCGGCGCTGCCCTGGATTGGCTGGCCCGGGCATTCGGCTATCGCGAGATCCTGCGTCAGGCCGGTCCCGACGGGAAGCCGGTGCACGCGGAAATGGAGCTCGGCACCGGCGGGCGCCTGCTGATGGGCCATCCGGGCCCCGACTATCGCAATCCGAAGCACATCGGCCACCGGACTCACAACCTGTACGTCTACGTGGAGGATGTCGACCAGCTCTTCGAGCGTGCAGTAAGGGCAGGCGCCCTGGTGGTAGAGCGGCCTGCCGATCAGGCCTACGGCGAACGCCGCTGCGGTGTGGATGACCCTGAAGGGCACCGGTGGTACTTCGCCCACGCGATTGCGCCACGCGGATAGGACCCCATGAGAAAGCTGTTCGCGACGGTACCTGCCGCCCACATCTTCAAGGTGCGCAACGGCCAGATCCACGAGATCGAGGCGACGGGGTTTACGGAACCCTATGAGTCGAAGACAGGCTGGGAGTAGGCCGTCCGTACAGAAACCCCTGCAGGACGGCCGCGTCATAGGTGCCCGAGAGCGCCTTGCTCAGTCCCTCGGTCCCGTCTTCGGCTTCTTCGGTTTCGTGGCCACTGCGCCGCAGCACGAAGCGCAGCATGCGACGCACGTCCGAATCGTCGTCGACAATGAGTATTCGCGCCACGTTTATCTCCGCAGGGGCCCTATAGTGCACAGGGTTCCCAAGCGCCGAAAACGATGCACTTCGCAGTGGCTGCCGAAACTGCCCACGTGACCGAATCCCTGCGGGCCGACGAGCGGCTGCGCCAGGTCATCCGCTTATCGAACATCGGCGTGTTCGAGCATGACCACGCTACGGACGAAGTGTTCTGGTCACCCGAGCAGCGGGAGATCTATGGCCTGGGCCCGCACGAGCCCCTGGCTTTCAAGGCCGGCCCCGCGACGAACCACTTTCAGACGTGGAGCCTCATCCACCCCGATGACCGTGAGCGGGTGGCGGCGGCCGTGGAACGGGCGCATGCCGGCGATGATGGCCTGTTCGACCTGGAGTACCGGATCATCCGTCGGGACGGGGGCGAGCGTTGGATCGCGACGCGCTCGCAGACATTCTTCAGCGGCACAGGCGCCGGGCGCCGCGCCGTGCGCACCATCGGAGCGAGCCAGGACATCACCGCTCGCAAGAAACTCGATGCGGAGCAGACCCAGCACGAGCGGCACGCGAGCCGGGCGCAGAGGCTGGAGTCGATCGGCACGCTGGCCGGTGGGATCGCCCACGACCTGAACAACGCGCTCACGCCGATTCTCATGATGCTGGACCTGCTGAAGGAGCAATACCCGGCGGAGTCCGAAGCGCTGGACACCGTGGAGCGCAGTGCGAACCACGCCGCCGAAATGGTCCGGCACCTGCTGTCGTTCGCGAAAGGCAATGAGGGGCGGCGCCTGCAGCTGCAGCCACGGCTGCTGCTGAAGGAGATGGAGAAGATCGTCAAGGGCACGTTCCCGAAGAACATCCGCATCCACGTGCGCTGTCCGAAGGAGCTCCCCTGCATCGTGGGAGATGCGACCCAGCTGCACCAGGTGCTGCTCAACCTGTGCGTCAATGCCCGCGACGCCATGCCGGAAGGCGGCACACTCACGCTCGAAGCGGCGCCCGCTGACGACAGCGAAGCGAGCGGCACAGACGGCAAAAAGTACGTGGTACTGCGTGTCAGCGACACGGGAGCGGGCATCGATCCCAACACGCTGGAGAGGATCTTCGATCCGTTCTTCACCACCAAGGGGCCCGACAAAGGCACCGGACTCGGGCTGTTCACTGCCGCGGGCATCGCCAAGGGCCACGAGGGATTCATCCGCGTGCACTCGCAACCCGGGCAGGGCTCGATCTTTTCGGTATTCCTGCCTGTCATGGCCGGCACGAGTGACGCCGCGCCCGCATCCGAATCATTGGCCGGCTTTTGCGGCAATCGCGAGCTGATCCTGTATATCGACGACGAGAGCGAGGTGCGCACCGCCGCACGTGCCGTGCTGACGCGCCTCAATTTCACTCCGCTGATCGCGAAGGACGCCATGGGCGGCCTCCTGCAGGCGATGCAGCACCGCACTGATCTGCGTGCGGTCATTACCGATTTGCACATGCCGCACATGGATGGACTGGCGTTCGTGCGCGCGTTGCGCCAAGCGCTTCCGCACGTACCCGTGATCATCGCCAGCGGCAGGCTCGATGGAGCACCGACGAAGGAGCTCAGCCGGCTCAATGTCACCGCCCTGCTCGACAAGCCGTTCACTCAAAGCATGCTGGCGAGCGCGTTGCAGACCGCCCTGGGCCCGAAGAACACCTGAGCCCGTTACTCGTATAATGTTGGCGCATGCCGATACGCGCGCTGTTCCCGACGCTCCTCTATTCAGCGCGTGTGAGGGACTGGCGGGCCCTGAACGAGCAACTGAAGCTGGAGTGCCGCCAGCTGCGCCTCGATGATGCGGCCGGTCGCCGCTGGTCCGAGAAGAACTATCCAGGCGGCTATACCTCCTATGACTCCGCGAGCCGGATGCACCGCGCGTCGCCAACGTTCGCGACCCTGGAGCGCCGGATAAACAGGCACGTACGCGCGTTTGCGCGAGCTCTCGAGCTCGACCTGCGGGATCGGCCGCTGGAGATGACCGACTGCTGGGTGAATATCATGCCCCGCAATGTGGCCCACGGGCTGCATCTCCATCCCCTGTCCACGATCAGCGGCACGTATTACGTCAGTACGCCACGCGGCTCGCCCGGACTGAAGCTGGAGGATCCGCGCCTGGAGCGATTCATGGCAGCCCCTCCGCGGCGTGCAGGCAGCGGACATTGGATCGTGATACCCGCCGATGCCGGGACGGTCGTCCTGTTCGAGAGCTGGCTGCGCCACGAGGTGGCCGCGAATCCAATCGGCAGGGAGCGCATCAGCATCAGTTTCAACTACAGCTGGTTCTGAGGCGCCCGATTGGCTACTGTGCGCGGCGGCCATCGTCACAGCCAGCCGGGGGGAATGCATAGTGTGGGATCAGGTCTATACGCCGGTTGGCAACAGCCTGGCGCTGTCGGCTGCGTTCGCGGCTATACCGA
>CAZLYG010000115.1:0-5016 GCA_964563075.1 uncultured Steroidobacteraceae bacterium
AGTTATTGGTCTCCACGATACGGTGGTCGAGGTTGATCTGGTACAGGTCCAGGCTGCCCGTGAGGTTGGACAGTGGATGGAACACCAGGCCCAGGCTGTAGTTCACCGACGTCTCCGGCTGCAGCTTACCCAGGCCGAAGAGCGCAGCCGCGGGTGCGTTGGAGGCCAGAGTGACCCCGGTGGATGTGGGAGAAGTCGCCGATTTCGTGTAGTACTCCTCCTCTACCGTGGGAGCACGGAAGCCGTTGCTGATGGTGCCTCGCAGTGCGAACGCGGGTGAGAAATCATAGCGCGCGGTCAGCTTGCCGCTTCTGGCATCGCCGAAGTCGCTGTAGTGCTCGTAGCGTGCGGCCAGGTCGAGGCGCAGCCCGCCGATGACCTTGCCCGCCAGGTCGATGTACCCGGCCGTGTTGTTGCGCGCGTGGCCCCCGGCGTCCGTGGGGCTGAATCCGGAGAAGGATGCCGCACCGCCCAGCTGATAGGAGAGCGGAATTCCGGACCCGATGACGTACGCGTCGCGGCGCTGCTCAGCGCCCAGCGCGACGTTCAGGGGCCCGGCGAGACCCACGTCGAAGTCGCGGGTGATATCGAGATTGCTGGTCCACTGCGTCGCCTTGAAGGAGCCATCGTAGAAATCGGTCGGCGAGTAGCCCGTATTGGCGTACGCCACCGGGTTGGTGGAGTGCAGTGTATTGAAGTCGTTGTAGTCGCGGCCGTAGGTACTGGAGATGTCCCAGTTCCAGTCGGCCAGCACGCCGCGCAGTCCACCCGTGATGCCGTAGTCCGTCTCGGTGATGGCCTCCAGGGGCGTGAAGCCATACGGATACGGGTAGGTCGTCTGGCCCGTCGCGGGATTCGCATAGGCGGCGATGTGTGGCAACCGGTAATTTTCGTTGGATTCGGCGCTCTTCTGGCCATAGGTGCCGAAGGAGTAGAGCTCGACGTCCTCACCCAGCCTGAACCCGGAGTTGAACGAGGCCACCTTGAGGTCGTACTTTGCATCCCCCTGGATGAGGTTCAGCACCGGCCAACCCGGCGCATTCAGCGCATTGATATCGATGGGCTTGAGACCCGCCGCAGGGTAGAGTCCGGGAGCCGGCGTGGGATTGATCGTGTAATCCAGCGGAGAGCTGCGCACCGTGTGGCCGTGGTTACGGAACTCCCCGGTCAGATTCAGGTAAGCGCCCTCATAGGGCCGGAAACCGATGTTCCCGTTGACGTCGTCCGTCTTGCCGCCACCATCCTGGTAGGCGCCGTAGCTCGCCTGCAGGTTACCGCCCTCGTAGCCCTTCTTGAGGATGATATTGATGACGCCCGCGATGGCGTCAGAGCCGTATTGCGCGGCCGCACCGTCGGTCAGCACCTCGATGTGGTCAATGGCATTGGCGGGTATGAAATTCAGATCCGAGGCCGCGCCGCCGGTGAACTCGCCCGTCGCTCCGACGGCGATGTTCGAAGTCGTATGCCGGCGCTTGCCATTGATCAGAATGAGGGTGTCGTTCGGATTCAGCCCGCGCAGTGCCGCCTGCAGCGACACATTCGACAGATCACCGCTGAAGGTCGTGGTGTCGAGCGAGGGAACCACGGCGGCGAGGGTCTGAATCAGGTCGGGCGTGCTCGAGGTCTGCTCCAGCTCGTCGCCGGCGACCACCTGCACCGGAGCCGGGCTGTCGATGGCCCTGAGGTTGCTCTGGCGTGTACCCGTGACGATGATCGACTGCAAGTCGTCGCCGCCAGAAGCGTCCGCGACGCGCACGTCTGCCACTGCAGCGGTGGCGGCGTCAGCGACCCGCGCATCGACCACATCGGCGGCGCCCGCCGGGCGCACATCCACCACATCGGCGGCGGCGCTCGTCAGGTGCGCATCCGCTGCGTCGGCCGCGCCAACGGCGACCCGCGCGCCTCCCGTATCGTCGGCCGCGGCAACGGCGACCCGCGCGCCTCCCGCATCGTCGGCCCAGACCTCAGGTGCGAACAGTGCGACGGCGACCGCCACCGCGACCGGTGATTTCCGCAAAACATTCATGAAATTTGCCTTCTGCTGTTGCGATTGTGAGGATCGCCTTCGGGTCCTGGCGCAGGCCGCGCCACTGGAGCTCGCCTTGTTGTATGCAGGCGTCGTCTGATTTCAACAGAGGACCTTGGGCTGCGGATCGAGCCTAGCGATGGCCCGAGCGACGGTCTAATGACGATTTCTCAGCAGATGGATAACGGCTGTTATATGTTGCGCGGATCTCAGCCACATTCGCCTGTTATGTTGGCTGCCGGTCTGTTCGGTGTCTTGTCGCGGTTACAAAACGGTCGCCGGCAGACGCGGCCGCGGCATGATTCCATTTGTTCATGGCGCCGTGACGATCGGTCATTGGACCCCTGCCGGGCGCTCCTCATAATGTCGGCTGACGGCATGAGAGCTGGACGGAGCGCAGTCCGAGACGCGGCACAGGCTGGCGCGCGCCACCTCCAGCGGACCGCGCCCGGGAAATCCGCTTCGGTACTCGTGTATTGCCGCGAGCGCAGTCTCGAAGAGCTCTACTGTCTCGGCTACTGCCGCGGCCCCGCCGGAACCGCGCGGGTATTCCGCCGGCTCTACAAAGTGACGCCCGAAACTTCATACCTGCAATGGGCAGAAAGGTTCGCGCAGGGCGTCGCGGCAACCGTCTGAGCGCTCGAGCCGCCGCTGCGCACGCGCCGCAGCCATTCTGTTGCGGCAAGAACACGGCGCTGGCTGAAGCGGCACGGCCACGCCTGTGCAGGAGAAAAAGTTGCTGGCACCGGCGCAATGCCGCGCCGCCTCACCGTTTCCTTCCGGGCGCCCGCCACGCAGCGCGGCAGGCTCTGGATGAGGGAATCGCACAATGGCATCAAAGCAACGTCGTGGCACTCTGGTGCTCTCGACCCTGGTGGGAGGTGCTTTCCTGAGAATGGGGGCCGCGGAGGCCGCCGATCTGAGGCTCCACTTCGATATTCCGGCCGAATCGCTCAGCCAGGCGCTGACCGACTTCAGCCGGACTACTGCACAACGGGTCGTCTATTCCGAGAGCGCTCTCAAAGGCCGCAGGACGTCGGGCCTGCACGGCAGCTACACCGCCGCGCAGGCGCTCGACGCGCTTCTCGCGGGGACCGACCTGCGTGCCGCCGCCAACTCCTCCGGCGTGTTGCTGATCAGTAAACGCACTATTCTGGAAGCTGCGCGCGGCGTCACGCCAGCCGATCCCGCCGGCCTGTTTCAGCGGACACTGTATCAGCAGAGCGAACCGGCTCCGGCGACCGAACCCCCTACTCCGACGACCACGACGACCGTCGAAGACGCAAGTGGCGCCCAGCAACTGCAGACCGTGGTCGTGACAGGCTCGACCTCGAAGCGCACGCTGCTGGACGCCTCCGTGGCCATTACCGCGATCAACAACGAGGCGCTGCAACAGCAGGCGCCGCGCAACACGGTCGATATCCTGACGATGGTTCCGGGTATATTCGTGGAGGGCACGGCCGGACCGGTGTCGAACAACTACTCCGTGCGTGGCCTGCCGGGGGGCGGCAACTCGTTCGTGCGGCTCATCGAGGACGGCATGCCGCCGATCTATGGTGGCCTGAACGACGACGAGCTGTTTCAATACGATCTGTCCATCGACCACGTCGAATCGATACAGGGCGGCAGCTCGGGAATCCTCACTCCCAACGGCGCCGGCGCCACTATCAACTTCATCTCGCGCAAGCTGAACTTCGATCAGGGCGGCGGGCTTGCCCAGGTGTCCGGCACCACCTACGGCGAGCGCCGCGCCGACGCCTGGTACTCGGCCCCGCTCGCCGAGAATCTCGCCTTTGCCGTCAGCGGCTACTACGACTCCACTCCAGGCACGCGCGACTCGGCGTTCCGCTACGACACGTGGCACACCAAGCTGCAGCTGGAGAAGCGCTGGGAGAACGGCACCTCGCTGCGTTTCACCTACAAGAAGTGGGATGAGCACGATCCGTACTACGCCGATCAGCCCTACCGCTACGACAATGGCGTGATCAGCAGCGTGCCCGGCCTGGATTCGCAGTTCGGTAACATCATCGGCAAGGATTTTGCGTACATCACGGTGCCCGATTCCTGCGTCAACGAATGCTTCCGCACTTTCAGCGCCGCGCAGGGCATTCATGCGACCGGCGCTCTCTACCGCGTCGACTTCGATGCGCCGTTCACCGACACGCTGGATGTCTTCGCGCGCGCCCGCTATACCACGACCGACTGGAACTTCAACGGCGTGTTCGCCGGCAGCGGCACGGGTAACAGCGGACTGGCCTCTGCGCTCACCTATCTGACGCCGACCCCCGATTCCCCCATCCAGAGCCTGCTCACCGCGGGCGCGGCCGCCTTCCCGGGGACCACGCAGTTCGGCATCCGCAGCCTGTCGACAGGCCTGGTCATTCCGGCCTCGAATGTGGCCGCGCTGAATGCGCTCAACGGCAACGGACTGCTGCAGCAGACGGTCCTGAACCGCCAGCTCATCCAGCTGCGCGACTGGGGCAGCGACTTCGGCATCAAGTGGGCGATGGACGGCAGCGGCTGGCACAACAGCCTGACTCTCGGGGCCATGCTCTTCAACACGCACCAGAACAATGATCAATCCGGTGTGGCGCCCGTGCTCAACGACGTCGTCAACCAGTCGAACATCTACGACGTGGTCGCTTTGAACGGCGCCGGCGGCGTGCTCGGCACACTCACCAACAACGGCCTGGTCAGCTACGGCGACTGGGGCGCCGGCATCAGCTACTACAACCAGACTTCCTACTCCGGATATCTCAACAACGAGTTCACCTGGAACGAGCGGCTGCACTTCGACGTCGGCGTGCGCTGGGAGCGCGAACAGGAGTTCGCCGCCTCCGGCAACAGCTCGAACCTGCCCATCCCCGCCGGCGTGCAGGGTGTCACCCAGTCCAACCCCAACGCGTTCAACGGCACGTTCAATTACATGTCCGGTCACGAGACGCCGACGAACTACACGTTCGGCCTCAACTACACGATCGCGCCGACTC
>CAZLYG010000115.1:5026-12279 GCA_964563075.1 uncultured Steroidobacteraceae bacterium
TATGAGCGTGGCTATCAGACTGGCGGCGTGAATCCCATCGGTACCGCCGTCATACTCTCCGAGGTCGGCTTCACCTATTCCAACTACGGATTCATCGGCACGCTGCGCGGCTTCCGCACGCTGTTCGACAACCAGACCTGGGGCGGCGGGGTCGATCCGGCGAATCCCAACCTGAACCTGGGGTTCTTCGCCAATTCGACCACCAACGGCGTGGATTTCGACGGCACGTATCGCCCGCCGTTCGACCCGCTGCGCCCCTTCTCCCTGCATGTCCAGGCGACCTATCAGGACCCGACGTTCAGCAACGTCTCGACAGGTACGATCACCATCAACAATGTCAACGTCTCCTCCCAGGCGGACGCCTTCTACAACGGCAAGACCCCGGGGCGCACGCCGAATCTGATGTACACGATCACGCCGCAATACGATCTGCCCGGCAACTACGGCCAGGTCTATCTGCGCTACCAGTACATCGGCCGCATTTTTGCCGATAACGGCGACCAGGTCGCCTTGCCCGGGTACGGCGTGCTGGCGATCGGCGCGATCGTCAATGTCACCCCGAAACTGGCGCTGAACGTGAATGTCGACAATGTCACCAACGCTCTGGGGCTGACCGAAGGCAACCCGCGCCAGGGTTTCACCCAGCAGATCGTCAACGGCTACTTCTACGGGCGTGGTATCGTGGGACCGACGGCTCTCGTCTCGCTGACCTACCGGACCGACTGAGGGCCCTACCGAATTGCGTGCTCATGTCTGACCGGCGAATCCGCAGGGTCGTCATTCTAGGAGGGGGGACCGCCGGATGGATGACGGCGGCAGCCCTGGCCAAGGTCAATTCGCCGCCGCAGTTCACGCTCACGCTGATCGAATCGGATGACATCGGCAGCATCGGCGTGGGTGAGGCGACGATCCCGACGATTCACTGGTTCAATCGCCTGATCGACCTCAACGAGGGCGAGCTCGTACGCGAGACCCGTGCGACCTACAAGCTCGGCATCGAGTTCGTCGACTGGAACGGCGCGGGCAGCCGCTACTTCCATCCGTTCGGGCGCTACGGCGGGCCGCACGATGGGTCGATCTTCTATCACCGCTGGATCCGGGCGAAGCTGAGCGGCACGGCACGCGCACACCCGCACTACTCGCTGTCGACGCAGGCAGCCCTCGCAGGTAAGTTTGCTGCGCCGAGCCCGGACCCGGGCTCCATACTCGCGACGCTCGGGTACGCCTATCAGTTCGACGCCAGCCTGTACGCGGCCCTGCTGCGCAGACATTGCGAATCCAGGGGCGTGCGGCGCATCGAGGGCAAGGTCACCCGCGTCTCACAAGACCCGGAATCAGGCTTCGTCACCTCGCTCACGACGCACCGGGACGAGATCGTCGAGGGCGATCTGTTCATTGACTGCTCCGGGCTGCGTGCGCTGCTCATCGAGGGTACGCTCCACGCCGGTTTCGATGACTGGTCTCACTGGCTGCCCTGTGATCGCGCCCTGGCAGTGCCGAGCGAGCGCGTGCAGGACCCGATTCCGTACACCCGCACGATCGCGCACGCCGGCGGATGGCAGTGGCGCATTCCGCTGCAGCATCGCACAGGCAACGGAATGGTCTACAGCAGCCGATTCTGGAGCGAT
Organism: uncultured Steroidobacteraceae bacterium; assembly: GCA_964563075.1. Lineage (GTDB taxonomy): Bacteria > Pseudomonadota > Gammaproteobacteria > Steroidobacterales > Steroidobacteraceae > 13-2-20CM-66-19. Next base: position 6,655 of record CAZLYG010000115.1, read on the forward strand.
GCGCAGGCCGCGGAGGCGCTGCAATCGCACCTGGATGCGCCCGCGCTTGCCGAGCCCCGCCTGATCCGCTTCGCGACGGGCCGTCGCCGCCGGGCCTGGAGCAAGAATGTCGTCGCAATCGGGTTGTCCGCCGGCTTCCTCGAGCCGCTGGAGTCGACCAGCATTCACCTGATCCAGAGCGGGATCGCCAAGCTGTTGTCGCTGTTTCCCACGCGCAGTTGCCCCCCGGAAACCGCGGAGCAGTTCAATCGTGTGTTTGCGGCGGATGTCGAGTCCATCCGCGATTTCCTGGTCCTGCACTATCACCGCTGCGCCGGCCGCAACGAGCCCCTGTGGCAGTATTGCCAGCACATGGCGCTCCCCGAAGGGCTGCTTTACAAGATGACCCACTTCACCCACACCGGGCGGATCGTGTTGACGACGGACGAGATCTTCAAGGAGGCGAGCTGGTTCGCCGTCATGTTGGGGCAGGGACTCGAGCCCGCCGACTACAACCCTCTGCTGGATAGCCTTTCCACGGAGGAGAACCTTGCACACCTGGCGCGCATCGAGCAGCAGATTGCCGCGGCGCTCGGCCCGATGACGCGGCACGAGGACCACATCCGCCGACACCTGCGGCAGGGCTGACCCGAAGATGAAGCCCGAGCCTCCAATCCGCGGTCCGAGCCGGGTGTCGTGGGGAGCGGCGCTGGTGTTCGCCGTGCTGCTGGCGGCCGGTCAGCCAATCACCTCCATCGCAGCCCAGGAGCAACCTTTTCACTTCGAGGTCCGGGAAGGGCAGAATCTCAACTACTTTCTGCGTGACGGCGAGACGGCTGCCCACCTGGTGCTGCGCTCGGGCCCGATGCCTCGGCTCCTGGTCGCATTTCCAGCGGGCGACAGCGGCGTCGGGCTCTGGTTTCAGCCGCTGCAGACGCCCGCACCGCAGTGGGTTATCGACGCGGTGCCTGTCGCTACAACGGAACGGGATTCCGCGGGGCGCCCGCTCCATGGGATCACCTTCGCAACCTCGATCAGGGCCCCAAGCCTCGCGGTCAAGCAGGCTGTTCTCTCGAGCGTCCGGGTTCTGCGCGACTACCAGTCTGCGGGCACGGTACCTGGCGAGATCCTTGTCGACCCGCACGCCTCAGGTAACACCCTGTCCTGGGCGCGCAACCGGCTCGATGGCGCTCCCGGCTATCGCCTGACCCTCGCAGTGACCGACGGCACGCTGCAGCCTGACGAGCGGATCTCTGCGGGGGCGGACGGGCGAATCGAAGTTCGTGCGACCGCACTGAGCGGCGAGCGGCCGCTCGTCCCGCTTTCGGGTACGGCCCTCCTCAATGGCCGCCAGCATGAGGACCCGCGCGCGACGGATACTCTGACTTTTCTCAGCTACCGGGAGAAGTTCCTGGCAGGATCCTGGCGCTTCGACACCTACTTCGGCCGCGACACTCTGATGTCGGTGCGCCTCTTGATGCCGGTGCTCGCCGCGGAGGCTATCGAAGCTGGGCTGCGTTCAGTGCTGGCGCGCCTCTCCGCCACCGGCGAAGTGGCGCATGAGGAAGGCATCGGGGAATTCGCGGTGCTCGCCCATAAGAAGCAGAATGGCGTGCTGAGCGATGCGCCGATTTTCGACTACTCGATGATCGACGGAAACTACCTGCTGGCACCGGTACTGGCCGCCTACGTTCTGGACGATCCTCACGGAAGGGAGCGCGCCGCCGCTTACCTGCGCAGCAACGTTGCCCCGGGCGGCACCACGGCCGGGCAGGCGCTGATCAGCAACCTGCGCCTCGTCGTCAACAGCGCGGCCCGCTTCAGTGCACGGCCCCGCTTCTCCAACCTGATCTCGCTCAAACCCGGACACAACGCCGGACAATGGCGCGACAGCGAGTACGGAATCGGCGGCGGGCGCTATCCGTATGATGTCAACGCGGTCCTGGTTCCGGCTGCACTCGAGGCGACTGCGCGCCTTCTGCAAAGCGGCCTGCTGGATCCTTTTGCGAGCGCTTCGGATCGCACTCTGTTGGGCACCGCAGCCGAGTCGGTCAAGGTGTGGCAGGCGCACGCGCCCGACCTGTTCGTTACAACAGTCGACAATGAGCGCGCTCGCACCGCAATCATCTCGTATGCGCAGCAGATCGGCGTGCCCGCCAAGGAGGCCCTCGCCTCACTCGGCGGCAGTGCCGTGAGCTTCCATGCGATCTCGCTCGATGCCTCCGGAAGGCCGGTGCCGGTCGTCAATTCGGACGAGACGTTCGCCCTGCTCTTCGGAGCACCTGACCCGCGCGCACTCGAAGCTGACGTTCGAGCCGTGATCCGGCCTTTCCCGCTGGGGCTGCTGACAGGCGCAGGTCTGCTGGTGGCGAATCCCGTTTTCGCCGACGCTGCGCAGCAAGCGCATTTCACCAATCACGCCTATCACGGTACGGTGGTCTGGTCATGGCAACAAGCGCTGTTCGCCAGCGGCCTGGACAGGCAGCTGCAGCGGACAGACTTGCCGGCGACCGTCCAGCAGCACTTGCGTGCCGCACAGCAGGTCCTTGGCAGGGTCATCCACGCCACGAAGTCCATGCGCACGTCCGAGTTATGGAGTTGGCGTTTTGCAGACGGCCGCTATCGCATCGTGCCGTTCGGGTCGAGCGGCACGGATGCCGATGAATCCAATGCGGCACAACTCTGGAGCAGCGTGTATCTGGCGGTAGGAGTAGAATAGTTTCGCCGGCGCCGCCGACTCATTCCCCAGCGGGCCCTCATTCCCCCAGCAGGTGCAGCGCAATCTCCCGCCGGTGTGCGCTCCTGCGATGCTCGAACAGGTAGATGCCCTGCCACGTTCCGAGGGCCAGCCGGCCCTCAACGATAGGAATGGACAATTGCACTCCCGTCAATGCAGCGCGCAGATGAGCGGGCATGTCGTCCGGGCCCTCATCCTCGTGCGCGTAGCGCCCGGGAGCTTCCGGTGCAAGCGACTCGAAGAACGCCTCGAGATCCGAGCGCACCTCACGGGCAGCGTTCTCCTGTATCAGCAGAGACGCCGAGGTATGCCTGCAGAAAATCGTCAATAGACCCGTTTTTACCTCCCGCTGACGAACCCAGGCGACCACCTGGTCAGTGAGCTCGAGCAGTCCCCGACCGCGCGTGTGCACCTCGAGAGTTCCCGAGACATTGAGCATGATGAGCCCTGCAAATCAGCGTTCACGGTCAATCTAGCACACAGGCAATCCGAGCATGGCGCGATACCGTGCGCGGGAACTGGAGCGGGGCTACACTCGGCAGCACAGCTGTAGTGAGGAGAGTCGCATGCGATTCGCGTACCGCACCGGTCATGTGAGCGTCATCGCCATCGCTCTGGCTTGTGCGGTCCAGCTCGCACCGTCGTTGGCGCGTGCCGCAGCTCCCAGCTGCACCCTCGCCGCTCTGCATTCGGGGTGGCAAACGATCACCGTGCATTCCGGCACCCTCGACCGCAAAGTGCCCCTGTACGTACCTGCAGCGCAGCTCGGTCGCTCCGGCCTGCCTCTCGTCTTCGATCTGCATGGTAGCGGAGGCAACGGGCGACGCCAGGCGTCGCACTCCGGCCTCTCGGCACAGGCGGACCGCCATGGCTTTCTGCTCGCCAATCCCGACGGCGGCATTGCCGGTCCCGGAGAAGAGTTCTACTGGAACATACCGGGTGTCCCGCTCGTCGGCGACGTGCCTACGCCTGCAAACGCGCCGGATGACGTGCAATTCTTCCGCGACGCGATCGAACAGATGGAGCACTCGCTCTGTGTCGACCCGCATCGCATCTACGTGACGGGCTTCTCCGGAGGGGCGCGCATGGCCTCGCTCCTGGCCTGCGAGCTATCCGACCAGATCGCGGCCGCCGCACCAGTGGCGGGCCTGCGCGCGGGAGTGCCGAAAGCGGGCGACTTCAAGACTCCCGACGCGAGTACGTGCAAGCCGCACCGAGCCGTACCGATCATCACATTTCACGGTGTGCACGATCCGACGAATCGCTTCGACGGTGATGAGGGACCCCGTTGGGGATACAGCGTACCCACCGCACTCGAGCGCTGGGCGAGTCTGGATGGCTGCCGGCCCACGCCCGCCGAGCACAACGTTTCCACCCATGTCACGGAGGTAAGCTACTCCGGTTGCCGCGGGGGCGCTGAGCTGATCCTGTATCGAACCGACGCGCCGGTCGCACACGGCGGCGGCCACATCTGGCCGCATCCCATGGGCACTCGCTCGCAAAGTGGCGCTGCAAGCGCCGAAACCGTGGATCAGCTGGACGCGAGCGCGCTCATCTGGGAGTTCTTCGCCCGCCACCGCTCCTGAATCGTTCAGCGCTGCCCGAGGAAGATCCGGCCGGCCCCACCGCTCATCTCCACCCGCGTGCCAAACGGCCTGGAAAGTACGGCCAGGCGCTCGAGGATGTACGTGGCCTTGGCCCCTGTGGCGGCAGACGGCAGGCCGCGCGTGTCCAGGAATTGGTTATTGGCATAGGGATTGTGGGCATCGGGCTGACCCTCGCCGAGGGCATTCAGAGCAATGGGCAGCAGAGTGATGGATTGCGGAGCCCGGCCGCGGAATTGCACACGCACCACCACACTCTCCCAGGAGATCGGCTCGTCGATGTAGGTGAGTGTCGGTGGCAGGTTGTAGATGAAGTTGCCCAGGTCGTAGAAAATCGGCCGGCCCCTGAAGATCTCCACTCCATGCAGCAGCGGCGCGCCGTGCATGACCACGATATCGGCACCGGCCGCCACCTCCCGGTGGGTCCACTTTCTCAGCCACTCGTTCGGTGCCAGCCGCTGCGGCAGTCCTTCGCTGAACAGCGTCGAGAACGCCTTGTCGCCAAAGACATGATTGTGCTGATAGACGATCACGATATCGGCGTGCTGCCGTGCCGTGCGAATGCTGTTCAGAATGCGTGTCGCATCCTGCTCGTCCGGGATGTTTGCGGGCGCGCCAGGCAGATCGGCCGTCGCCTCGTTGAGCTGGCCGCCGGCCCTGATCCTGAGCTCGTTCACTCCCGGCCGGTTCGCAGTGGCACTGGCTGCGGGAGCGATCAGCCCGGAGGCGCAAGCGACCAGCGCAATGGTCATGTTCCCTGCGTGCAGGTAGCCCGGGGCGGCAGCTTCGTCCAGGTTGTCGCCGATGCCCGCGTGCACGATGTGGCGGCGGCTCGTCTCGCGCAGCGTATTTCCTATTCCCGCGGCTCCCAGGTCGAAGGCGTGATTGCCCGACAGGGACAACAGGTTGAAGCCCAGAGCCTGCAAGGCGTCCAGCGATTCGGGTGGCGTCAGAAATCCCCTGCCCTGACTGACCGACTCGCCATCCTCGGCCACCGCCGCTTCCAGGTGGGTGTAGACGACATCGCCGTGCAGCAAGGCCTTTATTCCCGGAACTGCCGCTGCAGCGGTGGTCCGCAGATCCGACCTGATCATCGACTGACCTGTCAGGATCACCGTCAGAGGCGACTGTGCGCTGGATGGAGCGGCCGGCAGCGACAACATCGCCGCGACAATGACCAGAAGGCCGGGCTTGCCGTGGCTCACCATGCAGCCATCATAACATCAGGGAATGGAGACAGCCTCGAGCGAGGCTCCTCCCAGGGCGACCTGCACGCCGCAGACGCCGAGGCGCTTGCTCGCGCCG
>CAZLYG010000116.1:0-12279 GCA_964563075.1 uncultured Steroidobacteraceae bacterium
TCGCCGAGCTCCCCTCATGGCTTGCGAGTTGCGAGACGAATGAACGGTCGATCTTGATTTCCTCGACGGGAAGGCGTTGGAGGTACGCCAGCGAGGAGTACCCGGTTCCAAAGTCGTCGATCGATATTCCCATTCCCAGCTCGCGAATCTGCTCGAGGCGCTCGATGTTTCCCGCGGCATCATCCATGATTAGCGACTCGGTGACCTCAATGTCGATCCCTGCCTCGTTCCCGGCAAGCTTGATCACAGTGCTGAGCGTGCGAATGAAGTCGCTTCGCCGCAACTGCACGGTCGACACGTTCACGGCCACCCGTGGGGCACTCGACCGGTTCTCGAGCCACCGGGAACGATCCAGGCTCGCCTGTTGCAGGACCCAGGCACCGACCTCGACGATCATTCCGGTCTCCTCCAGGATCGGGATGAATTTCGCAGGACCCACCATGCCCAGTTGCGGATTCTGCCACCGAATGAGGGCTTCGACGCCGTTCAGACGACGCGTCTCGATGTCGACTTTGGGCTGGTAGTACAGCACGAATTCTTCGCGGTCCAGAGCACTGCGCAGCTGATTCTCGAGCGCGAGAGTCTCAGCGGCACGCTCGGTGAGTTGAGGAGTGTAAAAGAGGAATCGCTCGCCGCTGGCCTTCGCCTTCTTGAGAGCCGCTTCGGCATTTCTCATCAGCGCCTCCGCGTCCCCACCGTCACCGGGAAACAGCGCGATGCCGGACCTTGCGGCGGCCCGCAGCTCCTTGCCCTCGATCTGGAACGGAGTTCCCAAGCACTGGCGCCACCACTGTCCGACCGTGAGCGCCACATCCGCAGGCGCTCTCACATCGAGGATCACCGCCGCGAACTGGTCTCCGCCCAACCGTGCCAACGCGTTCGCCTCTGACAGGCAGCCAGCTAGACGATCGGCGAACTGTTTGAGCAACTGATCGCCGATGTGACGCCCGTAGGAATCGTTGACCGAATCAAAGCGTTCCAGATCCGCAATGACCAGGGCAAACTGGCGGTTGCGCCGCGATTCTGCGCCGACGTGCTGCGACAGCCGCTCGTGAAACAGCGTCCGATTGGCGAGGCCCGTAAGGGCGTCGTAGTAGGCCAGATAGTTGAGCTTCTCGGCCTTTTCGATGTGATCGAGCGCAAACGAGATGTCGTTGGAGAGCTCGACGAGCAAGCGCATCTCCCCGTCGTCGAAGAAATTCATCTCCTCGGAAACCAGCAAGAAGCAGCCGACGGCTTGACCGGCGATGACCAGCGGTAAAGCGACCGCCGAACGATGACCGCGGTCCAGCATCGCCTGCGCAAAGCGCACCGCGCTGCGCTGACTGGCCAAATCGTTACATACGATCGGCTTCTGCAGACGCATGCTGGCAGGAATCATGGTCTCACCCTGAGGGTCCGCGTCCATGCGGAATCTCGCTGTCTCCGCGAGATCCGAACTGTCGCCCGCCCAGGCTTGCGGAAGAACCTCCTGGCTTGGGGCATTCAACCAACCGCACCAGGCCGAGCGAAACTTGCCCTGCTCGACTGCTAACCGGCAGGCTTCCCGAAACAGCTCTGTCCGATTGTTCGCACGAACGATGAGCGAATTGATCCCGCTGAGCATCGCGTAAACCCGAGTCAAATGCTGAATCTTCGCGTCCGCCTGCCTGCGCTGCGTAATGTCGGTCGCTACTCCGACAAAGCGCTTGATGACCCTGCCATCATCCAGGACCGGGAACACTCGAGCGCGGATCCAGCGGACCTCCCCATCGGAACGGACGATACGAAATTCGAGCTGCTGACCGGCTCTCAAGTGCGCAGAGTCCCAACCACTCTCAACTTGCAATCGCGCCTCATCATCGAGATGAACGGCATCCTCCCAGGGCAGCGGCCGCTCCTGCAGCTCTGTCGTTCTCCGCCCCCATATCCTCTCGTACGCCGGGCTCATGTATAGCGTCCGCTTGCGGTCGCCGGAGATGACGAAGAAGGCGTCATGGATGTTCTCTGCCAGCTCCCGAAAACGCTCTTCGCTAGCGCGCAGTCTCGCTGCCGCCCTTTCGCGCTCCTCCATTTCGACCTGCAGCTGCGCGGCGTGATGCTGAACCTCGCTATAGAGGCTGCCGTTCTCGTAAATCCGACCCGCTTGCGCGGCCAAGACAGAAAGGATGTGCTCGTCGTTCGCGCTGAATCCCGACGCACCGACCTTGTCAGCGAGACAGATCCAGCCGAAGGTCTGCGTGAGCGAGACTAGCGGGGCAGCCAAGAGCGCGTACGCGGGCGGATAGCTCGAAGGTAGCCCGGAATCGATCGCCGCACCTTCAGAGCTGGCGACTCGCCATGCGCGCCGTTCGGCCGCCACTCGACCCAGAAGCCCGGCATCCACACGTGGCCGCTCGGCGGCCCCATCGCCGAGATCGATGCCGCTGGTCGCGAATATCGCGGTATCCCCGCCGCCCTTATCCGCAACCGCAAGCACGGCGTAGCTCGCACCCAGCAGACTGCGGGCCCCGACGCAAACCTTCTCCAGCAAAACGCGAGGGTCGCGTTCCGACGCAAGTTGCACATTGAGCTCGGTCAACGCCGCCAAGCGCGCATTCGAGGCCTGAAGGTCATCGGATTTGCGCGCCAGCATGTCGGTGAGCAGCTGCAGGTGCTCGCGATCGAACTGTTCGTCAACAGGCTGGGCAGAAGGTACTGCGTGCCCTGCGAGCACCTCCTCGACCGCGCGCACGAATTCGTCCGCACCACAAGGCTTGACAAGTACGCGAGTGACCTGACACGCGTCTGCCAGCTTGCGGGCCTCAGCCTGGTGATAGTGCGCCGTGTAAAAGATCACCGGCACGTTTGCGCCTCGGGGCTCCTCACGCAGCAGTCTGACGAACTCATAGCCGTCCATTGAGGGCATGAGAATGTCCGAAATGACCAGATCCGGACTTTCCGATCGAGCTGCAGCGAGGGCCTCTGCTCCGTCCGCGGCCTCGATGACCCGATGTCCCTCGAAGCTCAGCAGTGACGCCACTAGCTTACGGTTAACGCCATTGTCATCGACGACGAGTATGTGAGCCATGTCTCCCTGATATGCTCCAGGTAAGCGAGTCGCATCGGTTGCTACGAGGGTGGGGCACTCGGCAAGCTGAAACAAAATGTCGCGCCGCGTCCGACGGCGGCGTCGGCCCAAACCTTTCCCCCGTGACGGGAGATGATGCGATGCACGTTGGCAAGGCCGATTCCGCTGCCCTCGAATCGATCGGCGCGGTGCATGCGATGAAATGCGCCGAACAGCCTTCCGGCGGAAAGCGGATCAAAGCCAACGCCATTGTCACGTACGAAAACCACGACCTCCGCGGCACGCCCGGAACGAGTTCCAATCTCGATTACCGCTGGATCCCGCGTTCGCGTGTACTTGATCGCGTTCGAAATCAGGTTGGCAAACACCTGACGCAGCAGCGTCCTATCTGCCCGCACGTTAGGTAGCCGAGTGCGCCGCCACTGGATGTTGCGTCCCAAGGTCTCCCGGGCCGCGGCCGCGAGCACTTCCTCGACGAGCATCTCCGTGTCGACGGTCGTGACATGCGGTTCGACACGACTCGTCCGCGCGAACTCCAGCAGCGCATCGATCAAATCGCGCATTCGCCGGACTCCGCCTATGATCTGGTCAAGACACTCACGCGATTCTCTCGACACACTCGACCCCAGCGTTTCGTCCAGCAGCCGCGCATAGCCATCAATACCCGCCAGCGGACTGTTCAGCTCGTGCGCGGCACCAAAGGCAAACGCTTCCAACTCCTTATTTGACGCCTCCAGGGCTGCGGTGCGTTGCTCGACGCGCGCTTGCAGATTCTGATTCAGCTCTACGATATGCTCATGTGCCGCCTGCAGGCCGCTGAGCGACTCCCGCAATTCCGCGTTACGGTGCTCCAGCTTGCGCACCAGGGCTGCGTTGTATTTCTCCAGCACATACTGGTCATCGATATTGTCAGGAGCCGCTTCTCGGCGGAGCCGGACCGCGCGCTGCGCTTTGCGCACCGCCGCGAGAATGGCGGCCGTTGGAGCCGGTTTCAGCAGGTAGCCATCTGCTCCGACCGTTTCAGCGAGCTCGCGGTCGGAAGCTGTGCCATAGGTCGCGGTATATAACACTACGGGCAAGCAGGGCCCGAATTTTGCGCTCTTGCGGATCTCGTGACACAGCCTGAAGCCGTCCATCCCGGGCATCAGGATGTCGGAAATCACCGCGTCCGCCGCTTTTTGCCCGAGAATCGAGAGTGCCTCTATTCCGTTGGCCGCCTCGAGCACAGCGTGCCCTTCTGATTCGAGGGCCACACGTAGCAGCTTGCGACCAGCGGGATGGTCATCGACGACAAGAATGTTCAAGGAGGCTTGCCCGACGGACGCTTGCCCGACGGACGCTTGGCAGCCGGAATCTGCGCCTCCGCATTGCGTCCCAGTCTCGTTTCCATCGACAGTCGTTTCCTGGCCGCTCCCCTTACGATCCTCTTACAACGCAGCGCAGCAATGGTCGCTGTTCTGGTGGAGCCGCTTTTTTTGCCCCTTTTTACGCCGACGACCGCGCTTGTCAAGACAGATGACCGCTGCCACCACACTTTCGCCCCGCCAGCATGAACGCTCTCATCATATGACTGCCAGAAGCGTAGTTCTGCGAAGCGTCCTTTACCTTGGACAGCCGTAGGTTTTGCAGTGCAATAGTCCGCCTGCAGGCATTTCGCCGCCATTCGATCCGACGCTCGTTCCGCCAGACGCGCGAGCGTTCTACAATAAAAGCCGTCATGCAGGAGCGATGACCCGCGAAACGCATGCTTTGGCTGCGTGTAGCTGCACGGATTTATCGGTGTCGCGTATGGGGGGTGCAATGGATGATGAATTGGCGCGCAAGTTCTGGGACGAGGCGCCCGACGCGGCCATCGCGGTCGACGCCAATCACAAGATTCGGTTTTGGAATCGCGCCGCGGAGCTGATCTTCGGGTACTCAGCGGCCGAAGCCCTTGGCCAGACCGTGCGCGAGTTGCTCATGCCTGCACATTCATTCCCGGATGACAGGCGTCACGCCGAACATAAGCAAACCGCCTCATCCGAAGTCTACGAGACGGTGCGCCGCCGCAAGGACGGCACTCTCGTGTATGTCAACGCTTCGAGCAAGACGATCCTCCACGCGAACGGTTCGCTGGCATACGTCCTCTACACGAAGAAGGACGTCACGCATCTGAAGATCGCGCGCGACTCAAAGTTGGTCGAAAGCCGGTTCGGTAAGCTCCTCGAATCGACCCCGGACGCCATCCTCATCGTCAATGCGATCGGCCGCATCGTGCTCGCCAATTCTCAGGCCGGGCAGGTGTTCCGCTATTCTCAGCAGGAACTCCTTGGGAAACCGGTCGAGGTCCTGCTGCCGGAGCGATGGCGCCAGAACCATGGGCAGCTGCGTTCGCAGTTTATGGCGCGGCCTCGTACACGCGCGATGGGCAGCGCGCTCGAGCTTTACGGCCTCAGGAGTAACGGCGAGGAGTTTCCAGTAGAAGTGACCTTGAGCCCGCTGGAGACGGAAGAAGGGACGATGGTCATGAGTGCGGTGCGCGACATCGCCGATCGCAAGAAGGCTGAGCAGAAGTTTCGCGCGTTGCTCGAATCCGCGCCCGATGCCATGGTGATCGTCGGACGGGACGGTCGAATTTCCCTCGTGAACTCGCAGACCGAGCGGCTGTTCGGCTATGAGCGGGCGGAGTTGCTCGGTAAGCCGGTCGAGCTGTTGGTACCTGAACGCTTTCGGCCGAGACACGACAGCCACCGCCAGAATTTCTTCCGGCAACCGCGACCACGAGCCATGGGCGAGGGTCTGGAATTGCATGGCCTGCGTCGCGACGGGAGCGAGTTTCCGGTGGAGATCAGCCTGAGCCCTCTGGAAACGGAAGATGGCCTGTTCGTCTCCAGCGCAATACGCGACGTAACCGAGCGCCGGCGTTACGAACAGAGACTGCAGGAGACCAACCGGCTCAAGAGTGAATTTCTGGCCAACATGTCGCACGAACTGCGTACTCCGCTGAATGGCATCATCGGTTTCTCGGAGTTCCTCATCGATGAGAAGCCGGGCCCTCTGAACGCCAAGCAGAAGGAGTATCTGGCCGATGTCCTCACGAGCGGACAGCATCTGCTGCGCCTGATCAACGATGTGTTGGATCTATCGAAGATAGAAGCCGGCAAGATGGAACTGTTCCCCGAGGAATTCGAATTGCCGAAAGTGATCGAAGAGATCTGTTCCGTGGTCGCACCTTTGGCGCGCCGGAAGAATATCACCGTCCGGCGGACAATCGAGCCGGCAATCGCCTCGATAACCCTGGACCGGGGAAACCTCGTACAGATTCTCTACAATCTCGTGTCCAATGCTTTGAAATTCACCAATGAGGGCGGCGAGGTCAGCGTCTTGGTGGATGTGAACGCGGAAGATCAGCTACGCCTGACTGTGCGCGATACGGGAATCGGAATCCGAGCGGAGGACCTCTCCAAGCTGTTCGTCGAGTTTCAACAGCTCGATGCCGGTTCTGCGCGGAAGTACGAGGGGACGGGTCTCGGTCTCGCCCTGACAAAACGGCTCGTCGAGTTTCAGCGTGGATCGATCTCTGTGAGCAGCAAACCCGGTGTCGGAAGCACGTTCACAGTCACATTGCCGATCAAGCTGCCTGAAACTGTGGTTGCATAAGGATTGAGGCAATGCCTGCGAGCGTACTCATCGTGGACGACAACCCCATCAATCTGAAGCTGGCAACCGATGTGCTCGAGGCGGCCGGTCTCGAAGTCAACTGGGCCGCAAACGCAGAGGAAGCGCTGCGTTCCATCAAGGCGCTTACGCCGCGGCTGATCCTCATGGACATAGGGCTTCCCGGCACAGACGGGCTCACTTTCACCCGCATCTTAAGGAAGGACCCGCGCTATCGTGGAATACGCATCGTAGCGCTGACCGCATTTGCGATGAAGGGCGACGATAAGAAGGCAATGGAAGCCGGTTGCGACGGCTATATCTGCAAGCCGATCAACACGCGCACTTTCGCCGAGCAGGTTCGTGTCTACCTTTCGGAAGCATCCGGGAGCGGCCCGTCTTCACCGGAAAGCTCGCTATGAGAGTGCTGGTCGTGGAAGACAATCCCGTGGACTTGAGGCTGTTACGTGCCCTCATCGAAGCAGACGGCCATCAGTCGATGGCCTTTCCGAGCGCATCGGGCGTCCTCGATGCTGTGGCAGTGCATCGTCCGGACGTCGCACTGATCGACCTGCACCTTCCAGACACGAACGGTCTGGAGCTGGTCCGCGCTTTGCGAACCCTGCGGGCGATGCGAGACGTCGGCATGGTTGCTCTGACCGCCTATCCTCAGCGATACACGAGCCGGCAAGCGTTCGGGGTCGGCTGTTCAGGCTGGATCGTCAAACCCATAGACACCCGCCGCCTGATGTCTGAGCTTTACGATGTGTGCGCGCGTGTGCGAGGGGAGCCTGCGCCGTGAATTGATGATCAGAGACCGTGGGCGGGGTAGGATCTCCGGCAAAAATCTAGATTTTGGCGCGGCGCCCCTTTCGTCCTACCCAAACGGTGGGTGACCGAGGGGCGAGCGCCACCGGCGGCATACTATAAGTGCCCGTGCGCTGGTGCTCCAACTAGGCTCTCCGCAAGTAGAACTTCAGGGCGACGGACTTCATGCAGTAAAGCAGGCCAGTCGGTCGCGATCCATCGCGCAAACGCGAAAAATACGACCGGCGGCACGCACGGGCTGACGATCGTGAGAATCCCACCGATGCTAGTCCACACCCACCATGACGCTCGTGTCCACTCCGGTAACCCCGTCTGACTGACGCTCGATGCTTTGATGACCGCGTAAGCTCGCTGGCCAACCTTCAAGCCGAGATCTCGGACCGCATCGTTCGTGATGATCGACACGACGGTGATGTCGGGTGCAATCTCGAGGGTGACCTCCGAGTTGACCGCACGGTATCTATCCTACGCACAGTTCCTGCAAGGGTATTGCGAGCACTGATCGGGTTCCGAAGCCGACGCGGCTCGCGCCAAGCTCGGAGGCATATCAGGTGCAGGTTGCTGCGTATCGCGCTCCCAAAGCCGCCGCCCGTGCGCGCTCTCGGTTCCAATCGAGATACGGGAAGCTGCTGCACGATGTAGTAGTGGTTCCTGCCACCGCGGGCGAGAAGCTGACGACCGTTCGCTCGGCTCCGATGACTCTGAAGGACGCGGAGTCAGCCTGCGGCAGCCTCAAGAAACAACATCAGCATTGCGAAGTCGTTAAGGGCTGAGGTTGGAAGGCTTCAACGGGCGTCTTGCGCTCCTCTTCAAGCCGGCGCCCCCTCATCGCAGAGCGTCCGATCCACAGGCTTAGCCGGTTCTCGGAATAGCACTCAATTGCGGGTACGCTTGCGTCCCGTCGTTGATGCCGCTGCCGCGGGCTCCCGGTATGCCGCACCACGAAGCTTTAGCACATCGCGTTCAGCGAGCGCTTCCGCAAGCGATCCGGCACCGAGCCGCGACGACGCATTCGTTCTGATTACCCGCTGAATGAGGGAAATCAGTTCCCGGGCACAGCTTTCGAACTCCGCCTGCAATTCGTCCGGAGCCTCTGCCGGCTGATCCCCTTCCTGAACACGTGCATTCTTCACAAGCCGTTGCTTTAGTTAGCTGCTCCAAACGGCGTTGCAGGTCCGCTTGCGGACGCGAGCGCCTCAGCAACCTTCATTTCCCTCTCCTGTGGCCAACAACTGCTCGCACAGTTTCAACCGGCCATTTCGTCAATTTCAACCCGGTCAACCCTGAGTCCAATCCTCGAGCCTCAGTCCATCAATGCGCGAGAATTCCCTTGTGTTGTGCGTGACGATGATGGCATCGATCTCCAGGGCGTGACTGCCGATGAGAGTATCGAGCGGCCCGATGGGCTTACCTCGCTGCTCCAACGAGACACGTACCTTACCGTACGTCATTGCAGAAGCATCATCGAAGCCCGCGACTTCCAAGGCCACCAGAAACTCCCCAAGAGCTTCGCGGGCCTGGCTCGACCGACTGCTCTTCTCCGCTCCGAAAGCAAGCTCCCCTAACGTAATGGATGAAATGCCGACCTGCCCCACGGACTTCCCGCGCAGCTTCCTGAGCGCTACCGGGTGCTTCTTGATAATGGCAATGCACGTGTGGGTATCGAGCATCCATCTCATGGCAGAAAAGCCCGCTGGTCGACCTCACGAGGCTGCTCCCGTCCACTCATGAAGTCGGGTGGGAACTTCTCAAGACTCTGCAGCAGCGTATCCCACGACTTCGCCTTCGGCAGAAGCACCACCGCACTCCCCACACGCTTGATGAACACCTCGTCGCCAGCGAAACGGAACTCTTTGGGCAACCGTACGGCTTGGCTCTCGCCATTCTTGAACAACTTGGCTACTTTCATGGCCACCTCACTGTATATACGGTAAGTATATACTGGTAGAAATCCAGAAGACAGGGACTAGTTGGCTGGAGCCTTATCGAGTAAGGATCTCTTTTAATTTCAGTGACTTCCAGTTTCCAAAATCGAGCCGTGGTACGACTTGCAACGGATTGCACCGGTTTGCGCCGCGCTGCATCGTTGATCGTGCGCTGCGGCGCTGGCGCTCGTCGCGAGCACGGATGGACAGCTGCCGGTGCTCAAAGGCGCCCTGCGCACGGTGGCGCAGCGCTGCGGGGTCGATTCCGCGAAGCTCGCTGCACTCGAGGCGTCCGCAGAGGGAGAGGCTCGAAAGGGTACCAGATGGGCCTCAATGACCTGGTGAGGTGGGCGTGGTACCGGCGGCAGGTTCGCGGCCGACTCGGCGCGACACTCACGTTCGCGAGCCTCGCGATTTCAGGGAGTGCCGTGGCGAGAGCTAAAACGCTTGAGCAGGTCGAACCACAGGATACTGCCGAATCCCGCACCGAGACTGATGACCACGTCTTGCGCACGAAGCGGCGCGAAGGAGAAGAGACGCTGCAGCGGAGGGACGGCCAACACCGCCGTCAGGAACATCGCAGTCCCCGCCAACACCCACCACATCGCCGGATTCGGTGCACGCAACATGCTCAGTAGCGAGTGAGTCCAGGAGCGGTTCACCAGGATGATGGCCAGAAAGGACATCACCAGGGCAGCGAACGACAATGCACGTGCCGCATCATCGCCCTGCGAGGGTCGTAGCAGGGCAACGATGGCGAGACAGACCGCCAGTGCGCTCAATCCCTGAAGTATCGCGAGCCCCACGGACCGGGAGGAGAACAGCCGTGCCATCCGTGGACGCGGCGGGCGGCGCATGATATCCGCTTCCGCGGCTTCGGCCTCGAAGATCAATGAGCAGGACGGATCGATGATCAGCTCCAGAAAAGCAATGTGCACCGGCAACAGCAACAATGGCCACCCCGGGAGAAAGATCGGAGCCATTGACAGGCCTGCGACCGGGACGTGTACCGCGAACGTGAAGCTGATGGCTTTGCGGATATTGTCGTAGATGCGGCGGCCGAGTCTCACCGCGATCACGATCGATGAGACATCGTCGTCGAGCAACACCAGAGAGGCGGCCTCCCGAGCCACATCGGTGCCGCGACCACCCATGGCAATCCCGATATGAGCCGCCTTCAGTGCGGGCGCATCGTTGACGCCATCGCCGGTCATGGCCACGACCTCATCGTTCGCCTTCAGTGCCAGCACGATGCGCAGCTTCTGCTCGGGTGCAACACGTGCGAACACCTGGGTATCGCGAACGCGATTCGCGAGATCCCCCTCGGACCACTGCTCGATCTGCTCTCCCGTGACGACCCTCTCAGGCCGCTCGATGCCAGCCTGGCGGGCAATGCTGCTGGCGGTTTCCGGATAGTCTCCCGTTATCATGAGGACACGGATGCCCGCCGTGCGGCACTCCGCCACGGCTGTCGGGACGCTGGCCCGCAGGGGATCCTCGAATGCGACGAGCCCGAGGAACTCCGAGGTGAGGCTTCGATGATCGTGTGGAATGGAGTGACCGGGGATCTCGGTTCGAGCGATCCCCAGGACGCGCAGACCCCGTGAGGCCAGCGCCCCCGCCTGTGCCGTCAGGCGCGCGCGGCGCTCAGGAGAGAGGCGACACAGATCGGCAATCGCTTCCGGAGCACCCTTTGAGGCCACGGTGACCATCCTGTCGCCCGCGCGACTCCAGCAGTAGCTGACGGCAAGCAATTCCCTGCTCAGTGCGTATTCCTTGATGATGACCTGACTGCGCCGGGCCTGCAGGTATCGCGGGACCCACCGATCAGCCGCCGCGTGCAGCGCCTTTTCCATCGGATCGAACGCATCAGGCTTGCTCGCCAGAACGGAGGTCTCCAGCAGCGTTTGCAGCTCGATGGGCACGCCGGCGGCCTCTTCATTCAGATCGACCGACTGCGCCTCATCCGCGAGCACCCTTAGTGCCATCCGGTTCTGCGTCAACGTCCCTGTCTTATCCACGCACAGGACGGTCGCCGCACCCAAAGCCTCGATGACGGGGATGCGGCGAGTCAGGACGTGGTTGCGCGAGATGCGCCAGGCACCGAGAGCGAGAAACACGGTCAGAATGACGGGAAACTCCTCAGGAAGGACGGCCATCGCCATGGCGACTCCGGCGAGCAGACCCTCTTTCCAAACCTGCCACGTTCCCCCTCGGGTAAGGCCATAACCGACCGCGACGAGCGCACAGGCAGCCAGTCCGGCGACCGCGAGCAGGCGCACGATTCGCCCTGTCTCCCACTGGAGGGACGTCGCTTGCGGCTCGATCTGCTGCAGCGCCTTGCCGATTCGGCCGATCTCGGTGCGCATCCCCGTCCAGGCGACCTCGGCAACCCCTTGACCTGCTGTCACCAGAGTGCCAGCGAACAGCGACGAGGAATCATCGCCTCCCGGCCGCACGAGCGCCCCAGCTGTCGCCGAGGGCGCCTTGCGAACGGCAACCGATTCACCCGTGAGCAGGGATTCGTCAACGCTCACACTGCCGGCTTGTCTGAGGATCGCATCCGCCGGGACACGGTCACCTTCATTGACGATGACTACATCGCCTCTGACTACCTCTCTGCCGGGAATGCGCCGACGCTGCCCGGCGCGGATGACCAAAGCTCTCGGACTCGATAAATCCCGCAGAGCGTCCAGCGCTCGTTCCGTGCGGCGCTCCTGGATCACCGTGATGCCCATGACCACGAAGACGAAACCCAACAGCACCAGAGCATCGCCGAGCTTTCCCATCATCAGATACAAAACGCCGGCGGCGACGAGCAGCACGAACATCGGTTGCCGC
>CAZLYG010000117.1:0-10382 GCA_964563075.1 uncultured Steroidobacteraceae bacterium
ACGACAAGCACATCGAGGTGATCATTCGCCAGATGCTGCGCAAGACTGAAGTGCAGGATCCGGGCGAGACGTCGCTGTTGCGCGGCGAGCAGCTCGACCGTGCCCGTGCGCTGGAGATCAACGACCGAGCAGAGACGGATACGAAGAAGATCGCGTTGCTGCAGCCCGTTCTGCTCGGCATCACCAAGGCGTCGCTGGCGACCGAGTCGTTCATCTCGGCGGCTTCGTTCCAGGAGACCACTCGCGTGCTGACCGAAGCGGCGGTTCGCGGTCTGAAGGACGATCTGCGCGGGCTGAAGGAGAATGTCATCGTCGGCCGGTTGATTCCTGCGGGCACGGGCTTTGCCGCACATGCTTCTCGCCGTCGCAAGACGGAGGGGACGGAGCGTCGCAGCTTCATGGACGTGGGCGGCGGGCTTCCCGACATCGAAGAATCGAGCGTCGGCGAAGAGTCGTCGGAGAGCGCGGCGGGCTAAGCCCGTCGAAGCGGTGGGCCGGGCTGCTTTGCGGCCCCAGGCCGGCCGCTGACAAGGAGAAAGGATCGGGCGTCCTGCATTGGGCTGGACGCGGACGAGTCTGATACGGGCCGGTAGGGGCGCAAGCGCCTGCCGGCCCGTTTTTCATTCGGCACTCATCTCACGGGGCCGGTTCCGCGGGGGCGGGCGTGGCCAGCAGCGTGTTGATCTGTTTCACCAGGGCGGGAATTTCCTTCTTGCCATAGCCCACGTTGATGGCAGCGATGCGGCCGTCGCGACCGATGATCACCATATGAGGAATGGCATCGACGTCGTAGCGGTCCCCGTACGAGCCAGACTCATCTGCGATGAACGTAAAGTCGAAGTCCTTCAAACGTCTGGCGATCAGCGTGTATTGCGCGGCGCTTTCCTTCCAGTCCACCTCGAAAACGGCGACCTGATCATGAGTGGCCTGGTGCTGGATGGATGCCAGGATGGGCAGCTCCTTGCGGCAGGGCTCGCACCACGATGCAAAGAACGCGACGATCACCACCTTGCCCCGATAGTCGCTCAGTTTCACGGGGTCGCCGGCCGCGGTTCTTCCCAGGCTGTCGGGGGGAAAGTCGCCGACGTGCAGTTTCTTTTCCTTCGCGCCGGCGGCAGCGCAGAAGAAGAAAATGACGAGCAGACAGGCGGCGAAGCGCAACACGTCCGTCCGCCTGCCATATCCGAACCGGGCTGCGTCGCTCATTGCGTAGCCTCCACTTCTGTGTAGTACAGAACCTGTTCTTTCACGGCGTAGTAGATGTGCAGGTGACGCAGCACATCCATGCCAATGTACAGGGCGGGCTCATCCCCCCTGCATGCTTTGCCCAGAAAGTAGACGGCACCGGTGTCGCGCGACGTCAATGAGCAAGTGGGGTCGACACTTCGTGAGTCGAGCCTGACGCGCACACGCCTGTCAGGCCCCAATCCGGACAGCGTCATGTCGCGGTCCGCAGTCTGATCGGGACCGTACAGCTGATGGGACGTATAGGTCAGCATCCAGCTGCGGGGTGCGGCGGGGGAGATGATTGCTTCGACCTTCTTCCCGTCGAGCGTGACGGGGAACAGCAGGTTGCCCCGAGGGGCCTTCGTCATCGAGCTGCGCCCATAGTGGCGAGTCCAGTGAACGCCCGCACCAGGGCAGTGATCGGTCGAATAGAAGCTCAGTGTGCTGTTGGCAAGGTCGAGCTCGAAGTCCAGGTCCCCGAGCACATCCATGCCGAGCCGGCCGACATCGGGTCGGTCCGGCGTGCCCAGGACCGCGGCATCCGGGCGGGCACCGGCGGGCAGTACCCAGACCGGCGAGTTGCGGAATTTCGCCGTGCCGGCCTCCATTGAGGTGAGTCGCACGAACTGATTCATCGGGAACGTCTGGGTGTCGGTGCGAAAGTCTCTTTGCACCGGTGCCGGCCGGATGAGCAGGCCGAGCGGCTGCACGTACTCAGCCTGGATCATCGATCCGGTGCTCGCCGTGTCCAGCTCCATGCTGACCGGGTGGCCGTTGATAGTGAGGTGCACCAGAACGGGCCCCTCAGGGGGCGTGCTGATCTGCGTTGCTCCCACAAGCTTCAACTCACAGTTCCTGGCTGACGCGTTGCCGACCGGCAGAAGACTTACGGCCAGGCAGGTCAAAGCGGCCCCAGCGAGCTGCGCCGGCATCCACGGCCTGGCGGACTCGCGCGTGGTTACGCGCTCAAGCACTCGCGCCCCCCTCTCATCGCCCGCGTTGTTGTTGGATGCGTATAATACGCATATCCGCTCGATTTTCACTCATGGAGGCCATACGTGAAGAAGTTCGCGGTGTTCATCGATGAGGTCACGCAGAACCTCGCGTTCGCCGAGCCTTGCGAGGGCTCGTACGTCAAAACCGTGACGCTCTCGGACGGCAGCTCACGTACTGTCAAATTGACGCCTGTGGTTCGCGATGGCCGGCAACTGGTGCAACTGGACATCGATGGCCATGTCACCTACATGGGGCCCGACGGCACCACGACCAATGGCGGCAAGTTGATGGTGGCCGTGCGCGAGTGGCCCGAAGAAGGCGCCGCGGCCGCGGCTGTCAGATGATCTGAAGCGTCGGCTTCCGCAGTGGAGAAGTGCGCAATGTAGGACTCACACCTACAACGCGCCGCAGCGGGCACAATGGTTGCTTTCGCTGCTCTCATCTTCCCTTTCGCCAATGGCAAGTGAGTGGGATCATGAAGCGAGTTGTAAGCGTAGCCGCTGTCCTGGGCCTGACGGTATTTGCTGTATACGGAAGTGGATGTTATGCACCGGAGCATCGCGAGCACGTCGCCGCCGCGCGCGATGACGATCGTCGCGCCGCGTTCGATCGGTGCCGTGCCGACGGTCGAACCGACTGCGATGCCATCCTCAACGCACCCGTAAATTCCAACACTTCGGAGAGCCGGGACGCGGTGCGTGAGCGCGAGCGCCACGCTGCCTATGAGCGCTGTTTGAACGAAGGCGGACGTGATTGCGACGATCTGCTGAGGCACGATTGACGGACTGCCCTTGCGCTGCCGGCCAGCGCACAGCGACCCGGAGGTAGGTGTTGATGAGGCGCGCCGGCGGGAGTTATCCTGCCGGCGCGCTCGCGCGTGGGGGCGGCGAACCACGCTGGGCTCACGCTGGCCTCCTAGGGCCTGCCTGTCGGGCTGATCATCATGGTCAGCGTTATCCAACCCTCGTGGCTGCCTGCATGAATCCGATCGAAGATGCCATTAGAGCTGGCTTTGACCTCAGCCTGATCGAGGAGAGTCTCGGCTACTCCCACGAGAAGCGCCTGCTGCAGCACCAGGCGGCCCTCGATCTTGTGCTCGAGATGGAGCGAGCGGGCCGGGCACTGCGTGAGCGAGCTGAATCGACTGCTGCAGCGTCTTTGCGACGCTAAAGTAGACTTCGTAGTTGTCGGCGGAATCGCGGCGGCCTTGCACGGTTCGTCTCTGGTCACGCGCGATCTTGACGGCGGCGTGCGCTCGCAAGTCGCCTTCAGGCGGCGTCGCTCTTGGCATCCTCGATGGCGTGCAGCGCGTGCGCGCACCTTCGCAACAGCTCGCACAACCGGTCAGCGTCCCTGTCGGTCAGCGGCAGAAGCATCTTGCGCATCACTTCATCCGCGACCAGGCGCCCCTGTTCCAGGTGGCGCAGACCGTCCTGAGTCAGAAACCAGCGATCGGCGCGGCGATTCTCGGGATTGGGCTCGCGCACGGCGTAGCCGGCCGATTCGAGATTGCGCAGCAGTCCGTTCATTGTCTGCGCCGTGACCTGCTGCCGTCGTGCTACCTGCGCGCCGGAGAGTCCCGGCTCACGCGCCAGAGACATCATCAGCATGGCGTGGGCGAAGGAGAGCGCCTCCCCGCGGGAGCGCATCTCGCCCTCCACGAGGTTGCGGAAAGAATGCATGACCTCCTTCAGGGCGCGCGCAACATCATGAGTCGGCTCGGGAATCTGAACCGGGTCACGAATCGCACGGATGCCGGGGCGGAATGCGGGGGACATGCTGGCCTTTTATCAGGAGGCTGATATTATATCAGGGACCTGATCATTTACCAACCCGGGCTTTCAGTCATGCGCTTCCACCTCATGCCGCTGCTTGCGGCAGTCGTGACAGTCCCTTTCCTCAGTGGTATTGCCGCGGTGCGCGCAACTGCCGCTGACGCCGGCGCACAGAAAAACGCAATGGCCGTCAGCGTGACGACAGCGAAGTCGGCGGCGCTCGTGCGCACGCTCGTGGCGACGGGCAGCGTTTATGCCTGGCAGGAAGCCATCATCGGTCCGGAGGTCGGAGGCTATCGCGTCGCTGCCGTCAACGTCGATGTCGGCGACAAGGTCAAACGTGGTCAGGAGTTGGTCAGGCTCTCCGACGAGCTGCTGGTGGCCGACGTGAATTCGAAGCGTGCGACGAAGCTGCAGGCCGAAGCGCAGCTCGTGACTGCAAGCTCGGACCGGCGCCGTGGAGATCTGGTGAAGGACTCCGGCGCTTTGTCCGCCTCGGAGCTGGAGAAACTCCATAACGACGAGCTCGCCGCGCAGGCGAAAGTGCAGCAGGCGACGGCGGATCTGGAGTCTGCCGAAGTGAAGCTGCGTTATGCGCGCGTGCTGTCTCCCGATGACGGTGTCATCACCTCGCGAACGGTCGTGGTGGGCCAGATCGCGCAGGCGGGAAATGAAATGCTCCGACTCCTGCGCAACGGGAGAATCGAGTGGCGCGCGGAGATTCCGGAAGGCCGCATGAGGGACGTTCACGTCGGACAGGCCGTTCGCGTGACGATGGCTGACGGCTCGGAGCTGGCAGGCCGCGTACGCACGGTGGCTCCGACGGTTCAAAGCGGAACCCGGACGGGCCTGGTGTATGTAGACCTGCCGAAACCCGAAGGGGCACGCCCGGGCATGTTCGCGCGCGGTGAGATCGAAGTCTCGCGCGGCATGGCTGCGACTCTGCCGTTGGCGAGCGTGGTCGTGCGTGACGGGTACAGCTATGTGTTCGTTGTGACGGACGACCAGAGGGTCGAACGCCGCCGCGTCGAGACCGGAAGCGTTCGCGAAGGACGTGTGGAGATCGTCGCCGGGCTCAATCCGCGCGAGCGCGTCGTTGAGCGTGGCGCCGGCTTCCTGCAGGACGGTGACAGGATTACCGTCGTCAGCGAGCTGGCGGGCCCCACATGAATTTCGCCACCTGGTCGATCGGGCGTCCGGTTCCGGTCATCGTCCTGTTCGTAGTATTGACGGTTGCCGGCATCGTCGGCCTGAAGCGTCTGGGGATTCAGGATCGGCCGGACCTGGACATCCCGACGGTCACGGTGAGCGTCAACTATCCGGGTGTCCCGCCCTCACAGCTCGAGACCGAAGTGACACGCAAGATCGAGGACTCGATTGCGACGGTCACCGGCATCGATCACATCCGCTCCACCATTACCGATGGCAATTCGCTCACCACCATCGAGTTCCAGCTCGACCGCGACCCCCAGCAAGCCGTAGATGACGTGCGCGATGCCGTCAGTCGCATCCGCACTACGCTGCCGACGGAAATGGAGGATCCGGTCATCTCGCGGATCACGACGGCGGGGAGCCCGGTGCTGACGTATGGCGTGTACTCCCCGACCATGAGCGAAGAGGAGTTGTCCTGGTTCATCGATCTCACGGTCAGCCGCGAGCTGAGCTCCATCGAAGGCATGGGCTCGATCAAGCGGGTCGGAGGAGTCGACCGGGAGATCCGGGTCGACCTGGACCCCAACGCACTGAATGCACTCGGCACGACGGCTGGTGACATCTCGCGACAGCTGAAGCGGATCGAGGTGGAGTTGCCAGGCGGCGAAGCGCGGGTGGGCAACCAGGAACAGAGTGTACGCACCGTTGCGACATCGGCGAGCGTGCAGGATCTTGCCGCGCTGCCCATTCTTCTCCCGGACAACCGGACCGTGCGCCTCGATGCGATCGCGACTGTCCGCGATCAGGCGGCAGAGCAGCGCTCGCTGGCGTTGCTCGATGGCAAGCCGATTGTCGGCTTCAGTGTAACGCGCGCGGTCGGCGCCAGTGCGGTCGGGGTCGCGGATGCGACACAACAGGCCATCGCACGACTGGCCGCCAGATATCCGAAGATCCAGTTCCGGGAAGTCAGCAACACCGTGAACTACGTGCGTGAGTCCTACAAGGACTCCATGCAGATGCTGCTCGAGGGTGCGCTGCTGGCGATCGTGGTCGTGTGGCTGTTCCTGCGGGATTGGCGTGCGACGTTCGTTTCTGCCATCGCGCTGCCGCTGTCGGTCCTGCCGACTTTCTGGGCGCTCAATTACATCGCCGGGTACTCGCTGAACATCATGACGATGCTGGCGCTGTCCCTGGTCGTCGGCATTCTCGTCGACGATGCGATCGTGGAAGTCGAGAACATCGTGCGCCATCTGCGCATGGGCAAGCCGCCGCTGCAAGCGGCTGCGGATGCCGTGATCGAGATCGGGCTGGCCGTCGTGGCCACGTCGATGACCTTGTGTGCCGTGTTCGTGCCCGTTGCCTTCATGCCCGGGATTCCAGGAAAGTTCTTCAAGCACTTTGCCTTTACTGCGACCGTTGCGGTGCTGTGCTCGCTGCTCGTGGCGCGACTGTTGACACCGATGATGGCCGCCCACCTGATGAAGGCGCATTCCGCCGAGGAGCGCGACGGACGCTTCAAGTTGCGTTATCTGGAGGCGGTGCACTGGTGTCTCGGGCACCGCAAGACCGTACTTGCGGGAGCCACTCTCTTTTTCGCCGCCTCACTCGCTCTGGTGCCCTTCATGTCCACCGGGCTCGCACCTCCGGGTGACTACGGTTTCTCGGTCGTGAACGTCGAGCTGCCTCCCGGCTCAACGCTGGACCAGACGCGGCGCGTGGCTGAGGCAGTACGGTTGCGCATGAGCGCGTTTTCGGACGTGGTGAGCACTTTCACGACGGTGGGCGAAGCGCAGTCGGACGGATTCGCTCCCGCCGGCAATGGCGACGTGCGCAAGGCGACGTTGACCATGCAGCTGCGTCCGCACTCGCAGCGCAAGCTGTCGGAGACGGAGTTGGAACGCCGGGCGTCGCTGGCCTTGCGGGACATCCCCGGTGTGCGCCTCTCGTTCGGCTCGGGCGGATTCGGCGAGAAACTGCAGGTGAGCCTGGCAGGCGACGAGGCCGAGCGTCTCGATGCCGTCGCTCAGCAGGTTGCGCGTGAGATGCGCGGCATTGGCCTGGTGAACGTCACTTCGAATGCCAGCCTCGTGCAGCCGGAGATCATGATCCAACCCTATCCGGACAGAGCCGCAGAGCTGGGGGTTGCCACCGAGGTGCTCAGCGCGGCGACCCGGATCGCCACCAGCGGTGATATCGCCGCCAGCCTCGCGAAGTTCAATCTGCCGGACCGCCAGGTCCCCATCCGCGTGCGGCTCAATGACCAGGCGCGGGGCGATATCGACAGCATCCGCTCGATGCTGGTGCCGGGGCGGGCCGGGCTCGTTCCCCTCGACAACATTGCCAAGGTGTCCTTCGGGGCCGGCCCGCAGAGCATCGAGCGCTATGACCGTGCCCGTAACGTCACGATCTCCGCGGATCTGAACGGCCGGGCGCTCGGGGATGTCATGGCGCAGGTCGACAAGCTGCCCACGCTCGCGCACCTGCCCGAGGGCGTGGAACGCAGCTCGACCGGCGATGCCGAGCGGATGAAGGAGTTGTTCACGGGTTTCCTGGCAGCCATGGCCATCGGCATCCTGTCGATCTACGCCGTGCTGGTGCTGTTGTTCCACGACTTCCTGCAACCGCTCACGATTCTCGGGGCGCTGCCACAGTCAATCGGCGGTGCATTCATCGCACTGATGCTCTTCGGCCACGGCCTCGACCTGCCTTCCCTGATCGGCATCCTCATGCTGATGGGGATCGTGACCAAGAACTCCATCCTGCTGGTGGAGTACGCCGTGATGGCGCGCAACCAGCGGGGCTTGTCGCGTACCGAGGCGTTGATCGACGCATGCTCCAAGCGTGCCCGTCCGATCGTCATGACCACCATCGCGATGATTGCCGGCATGTTGCCTGTGGCCGCCGGGTTCTCGGCCGACCCCAGCTTCCGCGCCCCGATGGGCATCTCAGTGATCGGCGGACTCATTACCTCCACTGCGCTCAGCCTGTTCGTCGTGCCGACCGTCTACACGGTGCTCGATGACTGGCGGGAGTGGCTGGGTCGTAAGACGAAGAAGCGATCGGTGAAAACCGAACCCGCACCGATTGCACAACCCGCGCCGCAGCAAGCACACGAGCCCGCGTGAGGCAGCCTGTTTGGGGCCGGTGGGATGCTGCGCCGATGTGCCGTGAAGCGGCTGAATATGTTAAAGGGCAACGCGCTAGCGCCCGGATAAAGAGATCCGGGCTTGGCACTTGCATTCGGGCCGCAAGGGCGGCACTAATAGGGTAGCGAAGAGCACGAAATTCAAAGACTTCATCCATCGGTTTGCCGGGGATGATGGAGATCGCTCCAAGGCCCGCGTGCCCGTGGATGTCAGCTACAACGGCACGAGCACCGTTGTCGACTCGAAAGAGCTCGAAGAGGCTCTCTTCAGGCGATTTGGTGAAATGAAGAGCCCGGTCGAGCCCGCGGCCGCCGATTCCACCTCCGACTGACATCGCCCATCACTGACGCGGGCCCGCTGTGGATCTCGCAGCCGTATTTGCCCTCTCACTGCTTGGCGGTTACTTCTTCGCCGCCTGGTGGCGGCTGACTTCTTACGCGACACAGCGCTATGAGGGCCGTTGGCGAGCTGGATAAGCTGCTGCTCCGTGCACAGCAGGAGAGCTCGCCCGTCGCCGTGACGCTCGACTCCGGCAAGGTCTACATCGGGCCGTCAGTTCCAGGTTGTGATTCGTGCACAGTCCATCATCACCGCGAATCTGTTCTCCACCGCGGTGTACGCGAAATTTAATCCAGACTGGAAGCAACGGATCGCTCAACAGACGCAGAAGCCCGCGCCGCAGGAGCTGGTAGTACAAGTCAAGGAATCACCGGTGCCGCCGTGGCGTCGTGCCTCGCGAAGCAGTCGATGGACGCTAAGCCGGCACGGGCTCTGCGAACTGTACCCGATTGCGCCCCGCGCGCTTGGCGACATACACGGCTGCATCCGCGCGCGCGATCAGGTGTTGGCCCCATACCCCGAGCATGTCGCTCGTAGCAATGCCAATGCTGCAGGTGAGGCTGATGGGCTCGCCGTAGCCCTCGACACGGACCTCGGCGACGCGGCGCAGAATGCGCTCGGCGATGGGCCGGGCGGCTGCGGAATCCGCGCTGCTGAGGATCACGACAAACTCCTCGCCACCGTAACGACCGATGATATCGGACTGCCGCAGCTCGGCCTGGATCGGACCGACGATCGCATGCAGGCACGCATCTCCGGCCGGGTGCCCGAAGGTGTCGTTGATCTCCTTGAAGTGGTCCAGGTCTATGAAAAGCAGCGCGATGGGCAGGCCCCGCGTACGTGCGCGCACGCAAGCCGTATCGAGGCGCTCGATGAGCGAACGGCGATTGAGTACTCCGGTCAGCGGGTCGGTCTGAGCGCGTCGCTCCGCTTCGGTCAGTGCAATGCGCTGGCCCCGCAGGCGGTCCGCGACGCCGAGCGCGGTGAGTATGGCGGCGGCGACCATCGAGAGCGGCAGGCCCGAATACAACAGGGTGTCGTCGGTCTCGCCGTCGGAAAGCAGCAGCTGCAGGGTCGTGGCGATATTGAAAACTTCCAGCAGCAGCCAGGCCAACAGGAACCAGCCGGCGGCCCGGCTGCCGTGCCGCCAGGCGCTGAAGCAGATCCACAGCGTGAATACTGCCGCGACCAGGAAGAGCAGGTTGCCGACCATGTTGACGGCGTTCTCGAATCCGAACGGCTTGGCCAGGTTGGCCAGCGTCAGGCCGACGAACGCCACGGCGAACCAGCCGAATGCAGAGTAGGCGCGCGGCGAGAACACGCGGATGTCGGCCATCTCACGCACGAACAGGGCGGCCGCCGCTCCGCTGAGCGCGATCGGCACGTTCCACGCATATGAGTTCAGCGGCGCTGCGTAGCGCAGCAGCGGCCATTCGAACCCCTGGCCCGACAGAAACACGATGTACAGGCACTGCAGCGAGAACAGGGCGGTGTAGAGAAGAAAAATTCTGTCCGATAGCACGCACCAGATGAGCAACGCACCCAGCGACAGTGCTCCCAGAGCGCCGCACACCAGAGTGATCATGCGCGTGTGAGAAGCGGCGCGCGCCAGTGTGTCGTCCAGCGTCGCAATCCGGAAATGCAGCCTGTGAATGCCCTCGTCGGCGGCGGCAACACGGGCATACAGCGGATCTGCGGGAGCCAGGCCACGGGGAAGGATGAAAGCCACCTCGTGCCCACCGCCGAA
>CAZLYG010000117.1:10392-12260 GCA_964563075.1 uncultured Steroidobacteraceae bacterium
TCGGCGCGCGTCGTGTCGAGCATCGTCGCGGCCCCGGCAGTCGCGCCGCTCGCGGCAATTCGACTTTGGAAGGTGCAAAGACGCGTACTCGCCGATCATGTCCCTCGCGCACCACCAGAACGGGCAGCGCCGGTCCGGCCTCGCGAGCGGAGCCCGGCTGAGAGCTCGCCAGCTGCAGTTTCAGCCAGAACGTCCCGCCGCGGTGCTGGGCGTGGGCGAGATCGATCGGCTGGAAATGGCTGTCGAGGGCCCCCGAGGTGACAATGTCGGCCTGGGGGGTGGGGTAGGTGGGTGGCAGTACCTGCAGCGTGACCCGCGAGCTGAAGCTCCTGGGATCGACGGGGTCCGCGCCGGCGGGGTCAGGCTGGGCTGCGGCGGAGCCGGCCTGAGTTGCGGAGGAGGCAACTCCGATGGCGCCGGCGTGAGCTGCGGAGGGACCTGCAGCATCGGCCCCGGGCACGTCGGCGGCGGCAGGCTGGGCTGTCGCCCCGCCGGCCATGAAGGCGGCGCCGACCACAACGATCGCGCGCATCCAGAGACCGGCCGCCGGAAAACAACGCACAATCACGCTCCCACTAGTCCCAGACTGCTTCCCTGACGGTGCAGCTATCGTACATCACCCGCCCACCTGCGCCAGGGTCGTCGGGTTGACACCTCCGGGGGCCGTACCTAGAATCGCCGGCCTTTGTCGGTCCGGCCCTTACTCACGCCGGACCGCAAAAGCGACTTCAAAGCACCGGGCCGATGTTGCAGGCACTGTCAGTGCGACTGCAGGCGGCCCGGTATTCTTCTAGCCGCAGTGCGACCAGGGCCGGTGGCCGTGGCGTAACAGCGCCGTGAACCGGCGTGAAACCAGGGCGCTCGAGGCGACCCAAGATCTTGGAGACGAGGCGAACATGGCGACCACCGGTCAGCTCATCCGGCAACCGCGAGGCCTGAAGGCGGAAAAGACCAAGGTGCCGGCGCTCGGGGCGGCCCCCCAGAAGCGCGGCGTTTGCACGCGCGTGTACACCGTCACTCCGAAGAAGCCGAATTCCGCACTGCGCAAGGTCTGCCGTGTCCGCTTAACGAACGGCTATGAAGTGACCAGCTACATCGGCGGCGAGGGCCACAACCTGCAGGAGCACTCGGTGGTGCTCATCCGCGGCGGTCGCGTCAAGGACCTCCCTGGCGTGCGCTACCACACTGTCCGTGGCACCCTCGATTGCGCCGGCGTCGGTGAGCGCAAGCAGGGGCGCTCCAAATACGGCGCCAAGCGCGCCAAGAAATAAGGCCTTCCTGTCACAGGTAAATAAATATGTCCCGTCGAGCTCAAGCCCCCGTCCGGACCATTCTGCCGGACCCCAAGTTCAACAACGACATGCTGGCCAAGTTCATGAACGTCATCATGAAGAGCGGCAAGAAGTCGGCGGCCGAACGCATCATCTACGGTGCGCTGGATCGCATCGGGGAGAAGACGGGCAAGCGTGGCGGGGAGGCGATCGAAGTGCTGTCCCAGGCGCTCGACAACGTCAAGCCGGTGGTCGAAGTGAAGTCGCGCCGCGTCGGCGGTGCTACCTACCAGGTTCCGGTCGAAGTCCGCTCGACCCGCCGCCAGACGCTCGCGATGCGCTGGGTGATCGAGGCGGCTCGCGACCGCAGCGAGAAGTCGATGTCGTTCCGGCTCGCGCACGAGCTGATGGATGCCGCAGAAAACCGCGGTGCGGCGGTGAGAAAGCGCGAAGATACGCATCGCATGGCAGAGGCGAACAAGGCCTTTGCGCACTACCGGTGGTAGCAGCGAGCGGCGATCTCATCGGCAAAGGACGGTAAACCGTGGCACGCGCGACGCCCATCGAGCGGTATCGGAACATCGGCATCTCCGCGCA